>JALYLC010000650.1 GCA_030774435.1 Actinomycetota bacterium | reverse complement strand
GCCTGCCGCGTGGCCTTGCCCTTCGTGGGCCGAGTAGATGCGCGCCCCGGTGTCGCGCCCGCACCCGCTCCCGCTCTTGGTGTTGCCTGCCAGTCGGCGACGAGGCGGCGGTAGCCGCGCTCTGCTTGTTCTTGGAGTTCGCGGTCGCGTTGGCGCTCGTCGGGCTTGACGCGCACGGCGGCGCCGGGGTGGCGGGTCGGGAGTCGCGGGGCGCCGCTTGTGAGCTCGGCGTTGCGGAGCTTCTTGCGCACCAGTGAGGGGCTGTGGAAGGCGTAGTCCTGGTCGCGGCGGAGCATCTGCCAGGCGATCGTGGCGATCTTGCGCGCGACGGCGACGGCTGCGACCTGGGAGCCTTTGCGGGCTCGGATCCGCTCACCGAAGGCGCGCAGCGGCCCCGGTGTGCGCATCGCTTGCCAGCCGGCCTCGACGAGCACGTGGCGGGCGTGGGGGTTGCCGCGCTTGGAGATCGCGCCGTAGCGGGCCGGCTTCTCGCCGGACTGGCGCACGCGCGGGTCGAGGCCCAGGTAGGCGGCGAGCTTGCGGGGCGAGTCGAAGCGGCGGATGTCGCCGATCGCCGCGATCAGCGTGCAGGCCGCGGCCACGTCGATGCCGGGGATCGTCATCAGTCGACGCGCGTCCGGCGACTCGAGCGCCAGCGCCGCGAGTTGCGCGTCGATGATGGCGATCTCGCCGTCGAGGAAGTCGATCTGGCGCAGGCAGCCGGCGGCGGTCTCTTCCTCGGCCGGCGGCAGCTGTTGGGACGCCAGCCAGGCGCGTCCCTTGACGCCGAACAGATCGGATGCCGGCGGGCGGCCGAGCAGGCAGCGCATGATCACCGCGTGCACCTCGTTCTTCGCGCGGGTGCGCTGACGCACGAGCGCCGCGCGCCGCGCGATGCGGCGACGCAGAGCGCCGATCCGCTCGTCCGGGACCCACACGCCGTCGATCATGCCGGCGGCCAACAAGCGAGCCAGCGTGGCGGCGTCGAAACGGTCCGACTTCACCCGCGCGTGAGCGATCGCGCGCACATCGGCGGCGTTCGCGAGCACCACCCGCGCGACCCGTGGCGCCAGCAGGCGAGCGATCTCGATCGCGCCGCTGGTCGTCTCCAGCACGACCTCGTCGGTCTCACACAGACTGTCGGCGAAAACGCCCAAGGCCTCCGGCGACGTCTCGACGCGGCCAGCGCTTCGGAGCGCGCCGTCCTCGACCAGCGCGACCTCGCAGAAATCGCGGTGCACGTCCATCCCGATCGAGCGCACGCACCCTCCCCTCCTCGCCGTGATCGGAGCGCGATGGGCAAACGACACCTACGGATTCGTGCGCACAGCACAACCGGGCGGGTCGCAGGGGCGGCCAGGTAGATAATCACGAGCTCACAGCTCAACCATTCCGTTCGGCCTGCCCACCATGCGTCTCCCAGAAGCCCCTGTCCCGGTAACCAGACACTACGCCTGCGCCCCGGACAAGACTCCCACCCAGAAGTTTCATGCCCGTAGATTGTGTCGGACGTGGCCTCGACGGATTCGGGCCGCGTTCTGCGCACGTTCCTGCCGCTGGCCTTGAGCGACGGGAGCGCCAGAGGCGCGATCGAATTCGACCAGGATTTCGCTCCGATCGCCTCGGCCGCCCGCAAGTCATCGCTGCTGGTCGCTGCAGTGCTCGAAGGCCTGCTGGTACTGCTGTGTGTCTTGCTCGTGCCGGTGCTCGGCCGGGCGGCTGCACGCCTCCGCCGCCACGTGCATGAGCTCGACTGGATGGCGAGCCATGACCACCTGACCGGCCTGTTGAATCGCGAGGGCTTCGGGCGCATGATCGGCCGGAGCCTGGGAAGCGAGCATCCGCTCGGGGTGTTGCTCGTGTTCGACCTCGATCGCTTTCACGAGATCAACGAAACGGTCGGTGCCGACATGGGCGACCAGTTGCTCGTCGCCGTCGGCGATCGGGTCGCTGACGCATTCCCGGAGCAGCCCATGGCGCGCCTCGGTGAAGACGAGTTCGGACTGCTCCTTGCAGCGGTCGCCGAGGACGAGGTCGACGCGGCGGCGCGCCGGCTGCTCGCAGTGATTGGCGACCCGCTCACGATCGGCGGCATCCACTTGAGTCTCGAAGCGCGCGTGGGAGCCGCCGGCGTCGCGCCATGCGTCGACTTCGAAGGGCTGCTTCGCCGTGCGAGCATGGCACTCACAGCCGCGAAGGACGACGGCCGCGATGTCGCCTTCTACAGCACCGCTGACGATCACTCGGATCTGGCGCGTCTCACACTTGTCACTGAACTGCGCGCAGCGCTCCGGGGCGATCAGATCCGTGCCCACTATCAGCCTCAACTGGACCTCGCGACCGGCACGATTCGCGCTGTCGAGGCGCTGGCGCGTTGGCAACATCCCGAGCGCGGCCTGCTCGCGGCCGGTGAGTTCATCACCGCAGCCGAGCGCAGTGGGCTCGTCAGCCAGATCAGCCGCTCGGTGCTCGCGGAGAGCGCACGGCAATGGCAAGACTGGAACAGGCAGGGGATCAGACTCGACATCGCGGTCAACCTCTCCGCTGTCGATCTGCTCGACCTCACGCTCGTGAGCCAAATCGCGGCTCTCCTCGCCCATCACGACATGCCGCCCGAGTGCCTCGTGCTCGAGATCACCGAGCGCACCCTGCTCCAGGACGAGCAACAGGCGCGCGACGTCCTCACACAACTCAACTCCCTGGGCATTCGCGTTTCCATCGACGACTACGGCACCGGCTACTCGTCGCTCGCCAGCTTGCGCCACCTGCCCATCCAGCAGGTCAAGATCGACCGCTGCTTCGTGACTGGCATCCCCGCCGACGCGAGCAACGACGCGATCGTCCGCAGCACGATCGATCTCGCTCACGCTCTCGGCGCGCGCGTCGTTGCCGAAGGCGTCGAAACACTGTCCGAGCTCAACCGGCTGGCCGACACCGCCTGCGACCTCGCACAGGGCTACCTGATCGGCCGACCGCTTCCAGCTGACGAACTGGCGCAGCTGATCCGGCAGCGACAGGCGGTGGAGCCCGCCCGAGCTCAGTTGGCGTCGGTCCTCGCCCGATAGGAGTCGGTTTCCCGACTCTGGGTCTTCAGGCTGCTTCGGAACGCGAGGTGGTCTCTACCGGACCGGTCACTGTGGTGGGCGGCGCGAGTGGCAGCGTCAGGCGGAACGTCGCGCCCTCGCCGGGGACGCCGGTGGCAGTGATGTCGCCGTCGTGACGCCAGGCGATCTTGCGTGCGATCGAGAGGCCGATGCCCGTACCCGTGTATTCGGCGCGTCCGTGGAGGCGCTGGAAGGTGCCGAAAATGCGCTCCGCGTACTTGTCGTCGAACCCGATTCCGTTGTCTTGAACCGTGACCACGCAACGTCCCTGTTCGCTCATCTCGCTTGTCATGCGCACGTGGGGCGGGACACCCTCGCGGTGAAACTTGAGGGCGTTACTGATCAGGTTTTGAAGGACTTGCCGCAGCTGGACGCGATCACCGAGCACGACCGGCAGGTGCTCGACTTCGATACTTGCGCCGACATCGGCGATCTGCGCCTCGAGGTCGACCACGGCCTCGCGCGCGACCTCGGCGAGGTCGTTCGCGACGAGCTCGCGACCGCGGCTGTTGACGCGGGCGAGGTCGAGCAGGTCACTGATCAGGTTCTGCATGCGACCGGACGCCGCTTCCAGGCGCGAGATGTCGTCCTGGACCTCGTCCGGGATGTCGTCGCGCCGGCGTTCGATCCGCTCGCAGTACATACGGATCTTGCGTAGCGGCTCTTGCAGGTCGTGAGCCGCGACGGAGGCGAACTGCGCGAGCTCGGCATTCGAGCGGGCCAGCGCGTGTGCGCGCTGCTCGGCCAGATCCGTGCGCTCCGCCACCTTCGCCTCGAGCGTTTCGTTGACATGCGAGACAGTTGCGATGAGCTCGGACTTGAGCCGTGCGGCCTCGTGCTCTGCGGTCACCTCGCGCACCACGACGATGCGACCGATGAGCTCACCGGCCGAGTCACGTACCGGCGCCGTGTCGCGCTGGAAGGCCCGTCGCACGTCGCTGAGCTCGAAGATGTCCTGAGTGGAGCACTCGGTGTCTGCGGCGATCGCCTCGATCGTGGCGAGATACGACGCGGGGTCGGTCAGGCGATCGGCGATCACGGAGCGCTCCTCCAGCGTCGCATCGCGCGGGAGCCCGAATACCTCCGTCGTGAGCTTCTCGATGGCGCGGTTCGCGAGCATGGTGCGCCCGTCGAGGTCGACGAGGCGGATGCCGTCGCCGCTTGCGTCGAGGACGGCGCGGTTGATGTCCACCAGGCGCGCCAGCGAAGCTTGCTCTGTCTCGAGCTGCACCGATTGCGCAGCGAGAGCAATGTTCTGACGCTCGAGGCTCGCGGCGCGTACAGCCAGCGCGTCGTTGAGAGCCACGATCTCGGCCTGCGCGCGCTTGCGCTCGCTGATGTTGCGGGCTGCGGCGTAGATCACCCCGGTCTCGACCGACGGTCTGGCCGTCCAGGCCAGCCAGACGTACGAGCCGTCCTTGCAGCGGTAGCGGTTCTCGAACGAGATCGTCTCGATTCCGGTCGCGAGCCGGGCAACCTCGGCAAGCGTCGCCTCGCGATCATCCGGATGGACGAAATCGAGGAACGGCTGCGACTGGAGCTCCTTCAGCGTGTAGCCCAGTGTGCGCTCGAAGGCCGGGTTGAGGCGCTTGAAGTAACCATCGAGGCCGGCCACGCAGAGCATCTCGAGTGAGAGCGTGAAGAATTGATCGAGGTCCTCCGGCAGGTTGTGCGGATTCTCGGTGATCTTCATGGGCCGGTCCCAGCCTAATGGGGCCCCTGGCGGCGCGCCGGGCTGTTCGCGGCCCGCCCGTGATCGGGCGTGCCGGAACGGTTGACTTTCTCGGAGCGGCGTGAGATACCACACCTGTCATGTTGCGTGCCGCGCGGGGTTTAGGGGGGCCTCGGGTGCCGGTGCGCATGCTGCGAGTCCAACGAAGGAGGACCATGCACCGCCAGCTACGCATCTCTCGGGTGACGGCGGTGGTGGCCGCCGTCGCCGCCGTCCTCATCGCCGTGGTCGGCGCGCAGGCGAACGTCTCGCTGACCCGGGTCAGTGCGGACCCGTTCACGAACGCGACGAGCCAGCACGCCACCGAGGTGGAGCCGGACACCTTCGCGAACGGCAGCACCGTCGTGGCGGCGTTCCAGGTCGGCCGGTTCTTCAACGGCGGCGCGACCGACATCGGGTTCGTGCGCTCCGGGGACGGTGGCACGACATGGGAGGCGCCGGGCTTCCTTCCCGGGATGACGTTCTCGGCCGGCGCAGCCTCGCCGTACGAGCGCGTGAGCGATCCGAGTGTCGCCTACGACGTCGCCCACGCCACGTGGCTGATCTCGTCGGTCCCGCTCCTGCCCAATGTCTCCGTTCCGACCGTGCTCGTGAACCGCTCGACCGATGACGGCCGGACATGGTCCACGCCGGTGAGCATTCCCCCGCCGGTGTCGAACTCGGTCGAACTCGACAAGAACTGGACCGCGTGCGACAACTCCCCGAGCAGCCCGTTCTTTGGCCATTGCTACACGGAGCTCGACAACTTCGGCGACGGGGACCGCGAGCTGATGAGCACCTCGACCGACGGCGGACTCACGTGGAGCGTGCCGATCCGGACCGACGGGAACGACAAGGGCCTCGGCGGCCAGCCGGTCGTGCAGCCGGGTGGACGAGTGATCGTCCCCTTCGAGAGCCTGAACGGCTCGATCTCGGCCTTCTACTCCGACAACGGTGGCGCCTCGTGGAGCCGTGGCTTCAGGATCTCGAAGACCCGCTTCCATCGCGTGGCGGGAAATCTCCGCACGAGTCCGCTGCCGAGTGCGGAGATCGCCGGCGACGGCACGGTCTACGTGGCGTGGGAGGACTGCCGCTTCCGCAAGAACTGCACGGCCAACGACATCGTGTTCTCGAAGTCGGCCGACGGTGTCACGTGGAGCGACCCGGCGCAGGTGCCGATCGATCCGGTCTCGAGCTCCGCGGATCACTTCATCCCCGGGCTGGCGGTCGACCCCAGCTCGTCTGGCTCGACGACGCACCTCGCACTGACCTACTACTTCTACCCGGATGCGACGTGCACCGGCGGGTGTCAGCTCGATGTCGGCTACATCTCGTCGCCCGATGGCGGCGCCCACTGGAGCAATGCGACGCAGCTGGCGGGACCGATGACACTCGGCCAGATCGCACAGACCTCGCAGGGGCCGATGGTCGGCGACTACATCTCGACCTCGTTCTCCGGCGGGCAGGCCGTCACGGTGTTCCCCGTGGGCCTTGCGCGGCCTACGTCGACCACGTTCGACGAGGCGATGTACGCGCCGTCGGCGCCACTCGCGGTCGCGAGCCTGGCGCAGTCGCCGAATGTCGCCAGCAGCCAGGGCGCCGGCCCGATCACCGGCAACGGGATCGGAGTGGCGATCCAGACGCTGAGACAGGACTGACCACAAGGAGCGCCCCGGGGTCGGCGAAGCCCCGGGGCGCGCCACTTCATGGACCGTACGCGAGCTCTCCAGGCCGTCCTCTGCTCGCTCGTCTTCGCGGCCGCAGCGCCGACGAACCCCGTCGTGAGGCTGGATACCGCGCTCGCACCCGAGCTCGCGGGCACGCACGTTGCCACGTTTCGGCAAGCGGTTCGCGCCTTCGGCACGCCCGACCGCGTCCGCCCCGTCGCGGGCGCCCGACCGCTGTGCGGGGCGTCGTGGCAGCACTTGGGCCTCGAGATCCGCTTCTCGACTGCGAAGGCCGGAGCTTGCAGGGCGAGCGACCTGCAATCGTGGTGGCAGGTGACGATGCGCTCGGCGCGCTGGCACACGCGGCTGGGACTGCGTGTCGGCGACGCTGAGAGCAAGCTGCATTCGCGCTACCCCGACGCTTCGCGGCTCGACGTTCTCGGCCTGGGGGGTCTGTGGAAGCTCGAAACAGGTGGGCCGCTGTGCGATGGTGGTGCGCCGTTGGCCCTCGCAGCTCGAATCGCCGCCGGCCGCGTCGGCGCGCTGGTGGTCGTTCGCGTGCCTGCGTGCGGCTGAGTCAGACGGCGTAGCCTACGCCCGTACCCTCGCCGAGGATGCGATCGTGAATCCGACCGCCAGATGACCGACACGATGCGCGCGGCCCGGTTGCACGGCGTCGGCGATCTGCGAGTCGAGACGCTGGACGTTCCCCGGCCCGGCCGGCACGACCTGCTGGTGCGCGTCGAGGCGTGTGGCATCTGCCCGACGGACGTTCGCAAGTACGCGATCGGGAGTCGCGACGGCTACCCCCTGAACCCCGGCCACGAGTGGGTCGGGACGGTGGCGGACGTGGGGCGAGATACGCCGGGCTGGAGTGTCGGTCAGCGCGTCTGCGGTGACACGTACGCCGGCTACGCCGAGTACGCGCTGCTGTCGATCGAGCCGGGCGCGTGGTCGAACGGCGCGCTGACGATTCCCGACGACCTCGATGTGGTGCAAGCCACGTTCGTGGAGCCGCTGGCCGACTGCGTCCACGCCGTGCAAGACCAGGCTCAGGTAGCGCAGGGGTCGCGCGTATGCGTCGTGGGCGCGGGTCAGATGGGCCTGCAGATGGTGGCAGTCGCTGCCGCAGCCGGCGCGCACGTAACGGTCGTCGAGCCGCATGCGGCCCGGCTCGAGCTGGCCCGCGAGTTCGGGGCCGCCGAGACCGCGGATTCCTCGGAGCTGGCCGAGGCGGCCGCCGGCCGCGACGCGGTGATCCTCACGATCGGGGCGGCCGACCTCGTCTCGACCTGTGTCGGCGCAGTCGTCCCGGGCGGCCGGGTCGTGCTCTTCGCCGGCTTCGGCGCCGCACCGCAGGCGACGCTTGACCTCGACGTCATCCACTATCGCGAGGTGAGCCTCGTGGGCAGCGAGTGGATCGGCACGCCTCCCAACCAGCGCCGGGAGCGCTATGCCGACGCGCTCGACCTGATCACGAGCGGGCAGGTGCCGGTCGAGCGCCTCGTCAGCGGCGAGGTGGGGCTCGAAGGGATCGAGCGCGCCTACGCCGCGGTGCGCGAGCAGCGGGGTCTGAAATACGTGCTCCGGCCCTGGCAACGCACGTGAGCGCGCAGGCGAACGGCGCGCGAGTGGCACTCGTGACGGGCGGCGGCCGGGGCATTGGCCGCGCGACGGCGATCGCGCTCGCGCGCGCGGGCGCTCGCGTGACCGTGAC
>JALYLC010000649.1 GCA_030774435.1 Actinomycetota bacterium | reverse complement strand
CACCCAGACCGCGCTCGGGTTCTCGCGCGACGACATCGAGGGGCGGATCGTCCCGCTGTACGCCGACCTCGGCATCCTCGAGCGCTCGCCGTTCGGCACGCTCGACGCCGACGGCGTCGGCGAGCTCATCGCCATCGCTCTCGCGCGCGGACGCGCCGCGCACCCCGGCCTGGAGGCCGGGATCTGCGGCGAGCACGGCGGAGACCCCGAATCGATCCGCTTCTGCCACGCGGCGCGAATCGACTACGTGAGCTGCTCGCCCTACCGTGTTCCGGTCGCGCGTGTCGCGGCCGCGCAGGCCGCCATCGCCGGGGCCTGATCGCAGGAGCGCTTCAACGGGCCGACGGTCGGGGACCGTAGGCGCTGCCGTTGGCGTCCCGTAGCGCGCGGACGTAGCCGACGCGCTCGTGTGCTGACTCGTCGTCGCCGGGTGGCACCGAGAGGATTCCGCGCAGCTCGTCGATCGCCGCGAATCCCTTGCGCGTCATCCAGGCGGAGAGGCCGTCAAGCAGGACGGCCGCGTGCGCAGGGCCGTGGCGCAGCAGCGCCGACGTGGTCATGACGACGTCCGCGCCGGCCAGGAGATAACTCGCCACGTCCGATGGCTGCTCGACTCCGGTGCTCGCCGCGAGTGCCGCGCCGACCCGTCCGTGCAGAAGTGCGATCCACGTGCGCGACAACCGGGCCTCGGCTGGGCTGGAGAGGTCCACGCCAGATACCACGGTGAGCGTTTCTGGGTCGATGTCGGGCTGCAGGAAGCGATTGAAGAGCACCAACCCGTCGGCGCCGGCCGCGTCGAGCGCCAGCGCCATCTCGCCGGTCGAGCTGAAGTGCGGGCCGAGCTTGACGGCGATCGGGACGGTCACCGCATCCTTGACCCGCGCGAGAACCTCGATGTGACGCTGTTCGACATCTCGGCCGGAAATGTGCGCGTTGCCGGGGAGGTAGTAGATGTTCAGTTCGATCGCGGCAGCACCGGCATCCTGCATCGCCCGGGCGTAGTCGACCCAACCGCCGGGCGTGACGCCGTTGAGGCTGCCGATGACAGGGACCTCGACGGCGGCCACGGCGCGCTCGAGCAGGCTCACGTAAGCGCGCGGGCCAGGCTCCTCCTCGGCCGCGTCCGGGAAGTACGACAGCGCCTCGGAGAAGCTTTCGGCACCGGCGTCGGCCAGCCGCGCATTCAGCGCCGCCTCCCGGCGCAGCTGCTCTTCGAAGAGCGAGTAGAGCACCACCCCACCGACGCCGGCGTCGGCCAAGCGCCGCACGCCATCCACGGTCTTCGACAGCGGCGATGCCGACGCGATGAGCGGGTTGCGCAGGGCAAGACCCATGTACTCGGTGGCGAGCTCCATCAGCGATCCTTGCGCCCATCGGACGGGAACCGATGCGCGCCGCGAGTGGCCATCTCCTCGTAGACGTCCCAACGCTGAGCGACGGCCTGCTCGGCCAGGCCGTGCAACCGCTCGGCCTCGGCGGCGTCGGTGTTCGCGAGCGCGCGGTAGCGCAGCTCGCGGCCGGTGTAGTCGACCAGCGGGATGCGTGGTCGTGGCGAGTCGAGCAGGAACGGGTTGGCGCCGGCGGCGCGCGCCATCGGGTCATAGCGGATCAGTGGCCAGTAGCCGCTGGCCACAGCGCGGTGCTGTTGGTCGAGCCCGTTTCGCATCTCGATGCCGTGCGCGATGCAGTGGCTGTAGGCGATCACCAGCGAAGGCCCGTCGTAGGCCTCCGCCTCGCGAAAAGCTTCCAGTGTCTGCTGGGGATCGGCACCCATGGCGACCCGCGCGACGTATACGCTGCCATAGGCGATCGCCTGCAGGGCGATGTCCTTCTTCGGCACGGTCTTGCCCGCGGCCGCGAACTTGGCGACGGCGCCAAGCGGCGTCGCCTTGGACATCTGGCCTCCGGTATTCGAATAGACCTCGGTGTCGAGCACGAGGACGTTCACGTTGCGCCCGCTGGCCAGAACGTGGTCGAGGCCGCCGGCCCCGATGTCGTAGGCCCAGCCGTCGCCGCCGACGATCCACACGCTGCGCCGGATCAGGTGATCCGCGACGCTGACGAGGTCGGTCACCGCAGCGCCATCCAACCGGTCGAGCCGCTGCATCAGCTTCGCCACCTGGTCGCGCTGCGCGCGGAGCTCCGACTCCCGCAGTTGCGGGGCGTCCAGGATGCCGTCCACCAGCTCGGTGCCCACCAGGTCGCGTAGCTCGGTGAGCCGCCGGCGCGCCAGTTGGGTGTGTGCGTCAGCCGCGAGCCGGAAGCCCAGCCCGAACTCGGCGTTGTCCTCAAACAGGGAGTTCGACCATGCCGGCCCGCGGCCGTCGGCGTCGGTCGTCCACGGCGTCGTGGGCAGGTTCCCCCCGTAGATCGATGAGCACCCAGTCGCGTTGGCCACCATCAGCCGGTCGCCGAACAACTGCGAGAGCAACTTGATGTAGGGCGTCTCGCCGCAGCCCGCACACGCCGAGGAGAACTCGAACAGCGGCTCGAGGAACTGGGTGCCGCGCACCGTGCCGAAGTCGACCCGCGACCGGTCGCTCGTCGGCAGCGACTCGAAGAACTCGATGTTCTCGCGCTCGGCGACGACCAGCGGTTCGCGCGGGGCGAGATCGATCGCCTTGCGGACCGGGTCGCCCGGCGCCACGGCCGGGCAGGCCTCGACGCACAGCCCGCATCCGGTGCAGTCCTCGACGTAGACCTGCAGCGTGTACCTGCTGTCCGGGAACCCGGGGGCCACGAGCGGCGCCGATCGGAAGTCCTTCGGCGCCCCGTCGAGCTGGGATGGGTCGTAGTACTTCGAGCGGATCACGCTGTGCGGGCACACAAAGCTGCAGTTGCCGCACTGGATGCACAGGTCGGGGTCCCACACAGCGACCAGTTCGGAGATATTGCGCTTCTCGTAGGCCGTCGTGCCGCTCGGATAGCTGCCGTCGGCCGGCAGCGCGCTGACCGGCAGCTCGTTGCCCCGGCCGGCCATCATCTCCGCCGTGACCGCGCGGACGAAGTCGGGCGCGTGCGCAGGCACGGTCGGTGGGAGCGCGCGGGTAGCCGTCACCCGGTCGGGCACCTCGATGTGGTGCAGGCCTTCCAGCGTCTGGTCAACGGCGGCCAGGTTGCCTTCGACCACCTCGGCGCCGCGCCGACCGTAGGTCTTCGCGATCGAGTCCTTGATCCGGGCGATCGCCTCGTCGCGCGGCAGCACGCCGGAGATGGCGAAGAAGCAGGTCTGGAGCACGGTATTGATGCGCCCCGCGAGGCCGGCCTTGCGGGCGATGCGTCCGGCGTCGATCGCGTAGACATCGACGTGCTTGGCCAGGATCTGCTCCTGAACGGGGCGCGACAGAGCATGCCAGACCTTCTCCGGCGGGTGCCGGCAGTTGAGCAGCAACGTCGCGCCCGGCGCGGCTCGGCCGAGCACGTCGACGCGGTCGAGCAGCCCGAATTGGTGACAGCCGACGAAGCTCGCCTGCTGCACTAGGTAGGGCGCCCGGATCGACCGCGGCCCGAAGCGCAGGTGCGACACGGTCTGCGCGCCGGACTTCTTCGAGTCGTAGACGAAGTAGCCCTGGGCGTTCAGACCCGCCTCGGACCCCAGGATCTTGATCGTGTTCTTGTTCGCGCCGACCGTTCCGTCAGCGCCCAGGCCGAAGAAGACCGCGCGGACCGTGTCCGGCGGCTCGATGTCCAACGCCGGGTCGTAGGTCAGGCTCGTCTGGGAGACGTCGTCGTCGATGCCCACGGTGAACCGGCGCCTCGGCCGCTCACGCGCGAGCTCCTCGAAGACCCCGGCGACCATGCCCGGCGTGAACTCCTTCGACGACAGCCCAAAGCGCCCGCCGGCCACCCTGGGCATCACCTCGCGCTCACCGTCCTCGTGCGCCTCGGTGAGCGCGGCGACCACGTCGAGGAACAGCGGCTCGCCGATCGAGCCGGGCTCTTTAGTCCGGTCCAGCACGGCGATCCGCCGCACGCTCGCGGGCAGCGCGTCGACGAGCGCCCGAGCCGGAAACGGCCGGTACAGCCGCACCTGCACCACGCCGACCCGCTCACCCCGCTCGTTGAGCCAGGCGACGGTCTCGCGGACGGTCTGCGCGCCGGAGCCCATCACCACCACCACGCGCTCGGCCTCGGGATGCCCCGTGTATTCGACGATCTGGAGGCGACGGCCCGTGCGCTCGCCCAGGCGCGCCATCGCGTCCTCCACGACGTCCGGGATACGCGCGTAGAACGGGTTCACCGTCTCGCGGGCCTGAAAGTAGACGTCGGGATTCTGCGCAGTGCCCCGGATGAACGGCCGCGCCGGAGACAGCGCCCGGCCACGATGGGCACGGACGAGCTGCTCGGGGACGAGTGCTCGCAGGTCGTCGTCGGAGAGCATCTCGATCGTGTTGAGCTCGTGCGAGGTCCGGAACCCGTCGAAGAAGTGCACGAACGGCACTCGCGTCTGAAGCGTGGCGGCCTGCGCCACCAGCGCCAGGTCGTGGGCCTCCTGGACCGACGCCGACGCGAGCAGCGCGAAACCCGTCTGGCGCACCGCCATCACATCTGAGTGGTCGCCGAAGATCGACAGCCCCTGGGTCGCCAGCGACCGAGCGGCCACGTGCATCACGGCGCTCGTCAGCTCGCCGGCGATCTTGTACATGTTCGGGATCATCAGCAGCAGGCCCTGCGACGCCGTGAACGTCGTGGAGAGCGCCCCGGCCTGCAGCGCGCCGTGCAGCGCACCCGCCGCGCCGCCCTCGCTCTGCATCTCGACCACGGTAGGCACCGTGCCCCATACGTTGGGCCGCCGCTTGCTCGACCACTCGTCCGCCAGCTCGGCCATCGTCGACGACGGTGTGATCGGGTAGATGCAGCAGACCTCGTTGAGCCGATAGGCGACCGAGGCCGCCGCCTCGTTGCCGTCGATCATCCCGCGCATCAGCCGGGCTCCGGGAACATCTCGATCGAGTGCACCGGACACTGCTCGTAACACGCAGCGCAGCCGGTGCAGCGGTCATAGTCATACATGTAGCCGTGCCCGACGCCCAGCTTGATCACCGCGTTCTCCGGGCACGCGCCCAGGCAGCCGTCGCACTCGGTGCAGTTGCCACACGACAGGCACCGGCGCGCCTCGAAGGTCGCCTGCTCGACGGACAACCCTCCCGTGACCTCGGAGAAGTCCGCAACGCGGTTCTCGGGCGCCAGCTCCGGCTGTTGCCGGCGCGCTGCGTCACCGAAGAACCAGAGGTTCAGCTTGTCGAACGTCGCCAGGTCGTGCTTCGGCCGGCCCGCGGCCGCCGCGTCGCGCAGCCACGCGTCGATGTGGCGGGCGGCCTTCCGGCCGTGGCCCACACCGACCGTCACGGTGCGCTCGCTGGGCACCATGTCCCCGCCCGCGAACACCCCGGGACATCCCGTCATCAGCGACGGGGACACGATCACCGTGCCGTCGGGCTCGAACTCCACGCCGGGCACCGCGCGCAGGAATGCCGTGTCGGTGTCCTGACCGAGCGCCAGGATCACAGTGTCCGCCGCCAGCGTCTCGAAGCGGCCCGTCGCGCGCGGGTATCCGGACTCGTCGAGCTCCATCACCTCGACCTGCAGCTCCGGCCCGTCGAAGGCCGCGATCGTCCGCAGCCAGTTGATCCGCACCCCCTCCCGCTCGGCGTCCTCGGCCTCCTCGCTGTGGGCCGGCATCTGCGCGCGCGTCCGGCGATAGACGATCAGCGCCTCGTCGGCACCCATCCGACGGGCCACCCGGGCGGCGTCCATCGCCGTGTTGCCGCCTCCGTAGACCGCCACGCGGCGCCCGATCACCGGCCGCTCGCCGGAGGCGACGCTGCGCAGGAACGATACCGCGTCCACGATCCGCCCGGTATCCCGGGCCGGAATGTCGACGCGCTTCGACAGGTGGGCACCCACCGCGACGAACACCGCGTCGAAGCCGCCCTCCTGCCACTCGGCCGCGAGATCTTCGACGCGGTGCTCGCGCGTCATCCGCACGCCCAGCGCCGCTATCCGGTCCAGCTCGCCGCCGAGGACGTCGCGGGGCATGCGGTAGGCCGGGATCCCGTAGCGCATCATCCCGCCAGGCTCGGCGCCGGCGTCGCGGATCTCGACCTCGTGGCCCAGCCGGGCCAGGTGGTAGGCCGCCGACAGCCCGCTCGGCCCGGCGCCGAGGACGAGCACCCGCTTGCCGCTGCGGACCGTCGGCGCGTCGAACCCCCACCCCCGCTCCAACGCCAGATCGCCCAAGAAGCGCTCGACCGCGTGGATCGAGACGGCGCTGTCGAGGTCGGCCCGATTGCAGACGCTCTCGCACGGGTGGTAACACACGCGCCCGTGGATCGCCGGGAACGGATTGTCAGCCACCAGCTCGCGCCACGCCTGCTCGTGGCGACCCGCCTGGGTGTGCGCCAGCCACGCCTGGATGTTCTCCCCGGCCGGGCAACCCGCATTGCACGGGGGCAAGAGGTCGACGTAGACAGGACGGCGCTCCCGCGACGGGCCGGCGCGAGAGCGCCCGTGCACGAGATCGGGCAGGGACGTCACATCCCGCCGCGGGTCGGTCATACCAAAGCCGACCGATCGCGCTCCGCGATGGCCCGGCCGGCGCGCAGCCGCTGCTGGCAGGCGCGCGCGAAGGAGGCACAGGTGGAGATTGCGGTTCCGCTGCGCATCTACCCTGAAGCTACGCCTAGCCAGCTTCAATCGGTTCGGGCAAGGCCGCGTACGGTTGCGGGAGACTACGGAGCCTGACCCCGGCGGGCGGTGCCAGCTTCGGTTTCGTCGCGCCCGGCTCGGAGCCCAGCGGTGCTTCCATGCCCCCGGGGTCAGGTGAAGATGATTTCGCCCCCGGCGGCGAGGTCGTAGAACTCGCCGACTGTGATGATCTCGTTCGTCTGGGGGACGAAGTCGTCATTGGTGAGCTTGAACATATCGACGCTGGCCTTGCAGGCATAAATTCCTGCGCCGGAGCCGGAGATGAGTTCGACGAACTCGGGGATCGGGGGGATGTCGAGCTTCTCCATCTGGCGCTGCATCGTCCTGGTCGCCAGCGCTGACAGCCCGGGAACCGCTCCGATAAGCGTCGGGATGTGCATGGCGGGGTTGCCGACCGTCGCGACCCTGATGCGAGCCTGTCGGTCCTTGCGGATTGCGTCGAGGCCGAAGAACGTGAAGAACACGGTCGCTTCGATCCCCTCCATGTGTTGAACAGCCGCGTGGCGAAGAGCGACTGCGCGAGGACGCTGTGCAGCACGGGGGGCGCGAGCCCGCCCGGTCGACGATCGCCGAGCCGCCGGCCGCCGCGTGGCCCTCCTTCAGCCGCGTCGTCTCCTTGCGGACGCGCCGGTAGCGGCCGCGCGGCTCCGCGGCCGCGGCCCTCAGCGCGACGAACAGCGACGAGATGCGGTTGCCGAGAACCGAGGTGCTCGGCGGCCTCGCGGACGTTGACGGGCACCATCGCGCGCAGGCCGGCTGCCGGCGGTGTCTCGCCGCGACCAACGATCAGCTCGCGCAGCCCGGCGGTGACGATCGCCAGCACGACGTCGTTGATCGTCCCGCCCAGCGCGCGCTTGACCGCCTTGATCTCGTCGAGCGGGACTTCGGTCACCGTGATCCGGCGGTGCTCGCCGAGCGGCACGTTCAGGCTCGTGCGCGGGGCTGCGACGAGCTCGTCGCGCACGAGGACCTTGACCAGGCCGCGCGCGGCGCCGAGC
>JALYLC010000648.1 GCA_030774435.1 Actinomycetota bacterium | reverse complement strand
CGTTACGACCTGCTCGCGGTACTCGGTCGCTGGCACGTCGATCGACAGGTGTCGATCCCGCTCATCTCCTGCGGCGGTTCCGTCGCACACGATGACGTTGCGCAGACGAACCACGTCGCCGTCGTGTACGACGTCCCAGTCGATTCCAATCGGGCAGCCCATCATCAGAATTGCACCGCAACCGTGAAAGATCAGTCGCTCCTGCTTCTCTGCACTGCGTCGATCCTGGTCCAACGTCCGCAGCAGCGCGAGCGCCGACTCGCTGATCCCCACGTCAAGCTCGCCGTCCGCAACCGTCCTCTGCCCTATGACGATGCGGAGCCTGCCGTGGGAGCAGAGGTCGGATTCGGCCTCGCACCCGTCGAGCCAGCCTTGCTCTAGGAGATCGATGCGGAACACGCCGTGGCCAGGGTATGTCACCGCGCTGCTGTCGTAAGGCAGTCGCGAGCGTGCAGATCGGCTGTCGCCTCCAGGGCGGAGCGCCCGCAGCGTCATCAGGCATGTCAGATCGCGGCGATGATCGCGAGCCGAATCTGGTCGAGTTGCTCGGACAGGTCGAGGGCTCGTACGCGGGGCGCCGCCGATGATCGGGATGCGCGGTCCGGCGCGAACCTCCTGCGCGACTCGATCGGCGGCGTCGAGCGCCTGCGCCTGCGGTCCCGGGATCGCGGCGACGTTGCGACGCATCTCCTCGACGCTGGCGGCGAGCTCGTGTGGGTCGACCCGGTACCACTGGTAGCCCGGCAGCGGGTATGCCCGGTCGAGCAGCTCCTGGACCTGGTCGGTCGCATACAGCGAGCGCGCCATCGGTGACGCGTCCCACCGGGGCGGCACTGGCGGTGGCGGCGGGTCGGGCAAGTTCCGAAGCGAGACGAAGAAGATGAGGGCCATACCGCCGAAGAAGAGGCCGGCGAGGATGGTGAAGACGCTGTAGACGCCGAGGCCGGCATTGGTGCCGAGATGGACGTCATGGACGGTGAACATCGTCGCGGGGTGGCTGGGGTCGACGAGGACGAGCGTTCGCGGCGGCCAGTGGGAGAACTGGTCGAGATCGTTGCCGTAGCGGTTGGTGTGCTTGCGGCCCGCGTAGGTGTAGGTCAGATCACAGTCGTCGCGGCCGCAGTGCACCGTCGCGAGGGTGAGGACTCCGTGATCGGCCAGAGAGCGGTAGGTCTGTGGGCGCTGGAAGATCGCCGCCGCAGCGGCGATGAACATCCCGATGGCGCCCACCACGAAGAGGCCCACGCAGAAACGCAGGCTCTTAGGCCCGTACGTGAATCGGAGCACCCACTGCGTATCGACAGCGCCTCATCGGCCCCTGAGGAATCTGTGCCGCGGGACATGACGCGCGCGACGGTGTGGGGGCCGTCTGCGTCGATGAGGGCGTGTCGGATTCGAGGCCGAGTGACCTCGAGCGGGTTCGGAAGCTCCCACCTTCGGTTGAGGACCGTCAGGGCGTGGGCCAGCCGGAACCGAGGAGCGCGGGACCTCATGACGGTCCAGTGACGTATTGCAGGTATGCGAACGAATCGTCCTCCGCCGCCAACGTCTCGTCCAGGTGCAGTACGGCGCTTACTACGCGTACGCGGTCGCGACCCGACCGCGGCACCGGACGTGGGTGATCGACCTCCGCACCGGGCGCGTCATCCGCAGCCTGGCGACGGGCAACCAGGTCGTGCTCGGCAGCGAGTAGCGGCGGCTGGCAGTGGGCTTTGTAGCGGGCGGGGAAGGTCGAGAGCAAGCCCGTGTACCGGTCTAGGACCCGCCGCTCCGGCCGCTCCGGACCCCCAGCGGCGGGACACCCGTCATTCGTCGTAGCCTTGCTTCCGGGTGAGCGAAGCCGGCACCGGGCGCCGGGTGCCCCTCGCTGAGCCGCTCATGCAGATCCTGCTCGCGTCAGCCGAACGCCACGGATCGGCCCCGCGCGCTCGCGTCGCGCGGGTTTCGGTCATGTCGGGAAAACTGGCAGAGCGAGCAACCGCGGCATGGACTGAAGGGGGTCTTCAACGCATCACGCTGCACGAGTGCCGGCACACGTTTGCCTCGATGCTCATGGCAGCCGGCTACACCGTCAAGGAGATCATGGTGTTCATGGGGCACGCCGATCTCCAGACGGTCCAGCGCTACGTCAAGCTCCTGCCGCAGCGTGACGAACGCAACCCAGTCGATCGGCTCGACAGCTACCTGCGCGTGGCCCTCGTCTAACTACTTGGCCTCGCCGTTGCGGCCACCGCGCGTCTCACCCTGCATCGGGCTGGGCTTGATCGGCTGCGGAGGAGCGGTGGGCGGAGCGGGCGCGGGCTTGGTCGCCATGGCTCTCATTCTACCCCCGTTCCGCCAAGGCGACCACCCAAGCGGCGACCTCGACAACCAGCACGATGAGCCCGAGCCGGAACACCAGGAACAGCCATCGAAGCTGCCGGGCGTTGGCGTCGGACGCCGTTGATCGGTGGAGAGCAAGATCTCGTTGGACGAGCGGGAATTCGATCGCTTCCGGCTCGATGTACTCGGCGACGATGTCCGTCGCGCTGGCGTTGAACAACCAGTCGCTTCTCGGCCACAGCACGGTAAGCACGCATCCGCCAACAACAATGAAGGCGACGACAGCGACCCACACCCAGATGGAGAGCTCGGCCCCGACGATCGCACGCGACCCAAAGAACGAGGTCGTGATCGCTGCGGCCGCGATGAGCACGCCTGCCCGCGACCGCAGCTCGTTCACCGCGCGCTCTTGGGCATCCAGCGCTCGACCGGCCTCCTCAAACGCCAGCTCGTAGCTCTTCGCCTCGTTCTCGCCCACCTCCGTCATCGGCACCAATGATCGGGCCGGCGCCGGACGGTCGACAAGTGGACACAGAAGTGGACACGGCCGTCAGCCAAGCCGCTCGCACGGCCGCGAACGGCCACGGAGCGATGCCGGAGGAGGGACTCGAACCCCCGACACGCGGATTATGATTCCGCTGCTCTAACCGACTGAGCTACTCCGGCGGGGGCCAGCAGTCTAGGACGCGCGGGGCCCCTCCCGTCAGGCCGTCGACGGGTTCGCGCGCAGGCGCGGGAGTGCTGGGAGCGTGCGGCGCGTGCGCGGGTTGAGCTGCTCGGCGCGGAGTCGGAGCATCGCCACTATCGGGGCGGTCGCGCGGAAGGGGTTGGCGATTGTCGCGCCGTCCTCGGCCGCCAGTGCGGCGACGATCTCGCCGCCGTCCTCGGCGAGGATGATGG
>JALYLC010000647.1 GCA_030774435.1 Actinomycetota bacterium | reverse complement strand
AAGAGAGGTCGTGTGCTTCACCGACAGCGAGGGCTTCGGCGGTGCCGAGCGCGCGCTTCTGATGCTCCTGGATGGCCTCGACGCGCGCAACTGGCGGGCCACGCTGTGCCACCATCCCGCGCCCGGCGTGGAGCCGCTCGTGGCCCAGGCCCGCCAGCTGGGCATCTCCACGTGGAGCGTCCCGCCGCTGCCCCACGGACTCCTGGGCATGCTCCGCATTCCGTCCTTCGCCCGGGCATTGCGAGAGCGTCGTCCCGCCGTATTCCACGCGCACCTGACCTGGCCCCTGGGCGCCAAGAACGGCCTGCTCGCCGCCCTCGCCGCGCGCGTTCCCGCGGTGCTGGTCACGGTGCAGCTCTACATGGACGTGCCGGTGACGCGCGGCATGCTGCTACAGCAGCGCCTGATCGGGGCGGGCGTCGACCGGTTCCTGCCCGTCTCTCGTCACAACGCCCGCCGTCTGGAGGCGCTGTTGCACTGGCCGCGGCGAAAGATGGAGGTTGTTCACAACGCGATCGACCCAGCACCTTTCGCGCGACCGCCGGATCCCGCTCTGCGGCGGGCGCTCGCCGACGAGCGGCCGCTGGTGCTGGTAGTAGCTCGCCTTGACCCCCAGAAGGGCCACCGACATCTGTTGGCCGCGGCAGCCGAGGTGCCGGACGCGATTTTCGCGCTCGCCGGCGATGGCCCCGAGCGGCTTGCGCTCGAGGAGCTCGCAGATCGGCTGGGTATCCGCGACCGCGTCCGCTTCCTTGGCGAGCGCTCCGACGTCGCCGATCTTCTCGCCGCATGCGACGTGTTCGTACTGCCGTCCCTTTACGAGGGGCTCCCGATCTCGGTGCTCGAGGCGATGGCGGCTGACCGCCCCGTGCTTGCCACCGCGATCGGGGGCACAAACGAGGTGGTGATCGACGGCGAGTCGGGACTGCTCGTGCCACCAGCGAAGCCCGAGGCCATGGCGGCCGCGCTCCGCCGCCTTCTCGACGACCCCGCGCTGCGGTCTCGACTTGCAGCCGCCGGCCTTGCGCGCGTGACGACCGAGTTCTCGGCAAGCCAGATGGTGCGGCGGGTAACTGAGCTCTACGAGCTGCTGAGTCAACCGCGGGGGCGGATGAGCCGCCCGGAGGTGAGATGACTCGCAACGCACTCCTGCGCCGCGCCGACTGGCGCTTTCTCGTCGGCATGCCCGAGCCGCAGCGCGCGTACTGTCCGGTTGGAGGGCGGCTGCGTGAGGCCGTTCTGAACGTCGCGGCCCGACTCCTCGACGAGCCAGCGCCAGGCGAGTCCGACCTGGCCGTCCTGCGAAACCCCGGCAGCCGCCAGCTGAAGCGGGCATGCGCGGCCCTCGCGCCCGGCGGAGCCCTCTACGTCGAATGGTGGCATCCCGTCCCAGGCGGCGGCGCGACCTTGCGCAGGCGACTTGAGGCGGCCGAGCTCGAGCAGGTTGCCTGCTACTGGCCATGGCCGGCGCCCCGCCGCCGGACGCCCCAGGTCTGGCTGCCTATCGAGACGCGCGAGGCCGTCAGCTGGTTCCTCGACACGCGTCCGCGCCCGCGCCGCCGGCTCGCACGCGTCGCCGCGGCCGCCCAGCGCTGGCTGTGGCGCTCGCTCTGGCGACTCGGCCTCCTGGCTCCGATCTGTGTAGCGGCGCGGAAGCCATCGTCCTCGGCAGCGGCCGGCGACCAGACCCTGCCAGCAGAGCGCGGAGCAGAAGGACCCGGCCCGTCGCTGCCGACGATCCTGGCAGCCCATCACGGCGCCTGGGGACTGGACGGCACCGGGGACGGCGCCGGGTGCCTGCTGATCACCGCAGGGCGAAGCCCGCGCAACAAGCTCGTCGCTCTCACCTTCAGCGCCGGCCGGCGCGAGCCGCAGATCGCGCTCAAGCTGCCTCGGGTGGCGGAGGCCGAAGCCGGCCTGGAACGCGAGGCATCCGTCCTGCGCGCCGTCCACGCGGACGGTGCGCGGGAAGGCATCCCGCGCCTCGTCGCGCGGGCGACGATCGCCGGCCGGGTGGCCCTCGCCGAGAGCGTTGTGACCGGCCGGCCGCTGCTGGACGTGCTGCTCCCGGAGACGCACCGCCCACTCTCCCTCAAGGTGACGGACTTTCTGGCCGATCTCGCCACCGCGTCGCCGCGTCGCTCCACCGCCTGGCGCGAGGGTGTGGCGGAGGTCGCCCTGCAGGCTCTTTCGCCACCCGAGCAGCAGCGCGCTCGCGCGATCCTCTCCCGTCTAGGCGCGCTTCCCGAGGTCTGCGAGCAGCGGGATTGCTCGCCCTGGAACTTGCTCGTCCAGCGCGACGGGGCAATAGCGATGCTGGACTGGGAGTCGGCCGAGCAGCGCGGGGTCCCCGGACTCGACCTCCTCTACTTCCTGACCTACGCCGGGTTCTTTGTGGACGGGACAATGCACACCGGGGGGGAGCTTGCCTCCTACCGCCGCATGCTCACTCCGTCCAGCTCCACCGGTCGTGTGTACGCGGAAAGCATGGCGGCCTACGTGGAGCGCGTCGGTCTCGACGCGTCCATGCTGGAACCCCTGCGACTGCTGTGCTGGCTGGTTCACGCGCGGGCGGCCCAACTGCGCCAGGAGGGCGAGACGATGGGCGGGCGCGAACACGGCTTGCTGTTCCTCGAACTCGCGCGCGACGAGCTCGCGCGCCAGGATCGGACGGGGCAAGGGACACAGCGGTCATAGAGCCAGATGCCCACGATCGCACGCCATCTCCTGCGCAGCACCGCAAGCAACGTCGCGGGGCAGCTCGTGGTACTGGGCGTCTGGTTCGCGCTGACGCCGTTCATGGTCCACCGGCTCGGCGCGGCGAACTACGGCTTGTGGGTCCTGGTCGCTTCCCTGGTCGCCTACGGCAACCTGCTGGATCTCGGCGTAGGCGGCGCGGTGACCAAATACGTGGCCGAGCTCCGCGCCCGAGGCCGAGCCGACGAGGCGTCGGACCTGATCGCGACCGCGCTGGCCATGTACTGCGTTGTCGCGTTGCTTGTGGTCCTGGCGAGCGCCCCCTTCGCGCTCATATTTCCTCACCTCTTCAACATAGCCCCGGATCAAGAGAGCAATGCGCGATGGGTGGTCTTCTTGACCGGCCTCGCGCTGGCCGTGAAGCTCCCCACAACAACCGCGTATGCGGTCCTTCGCGGGCTGCAGCGGTTCGACCTCAACAACCTCATCAGCGTCGCGGCCACCCTTGTGCAGGCGGCGGCGATCGTCGCCGTCCTGCTGCTCGGCGGCGGCGTCGTCGGGTTGGCGGCGATCATCATCCCGCTGACCCTGCTCACGCAGATTCCCATGCTGATGGTGATCCGGCACGTCGCGCCGGATCTTCGCTTCGGGTTGCGTGGAGCACAGCGTCGGCTCGTCCGGACCGTCGCCTCGTTCAGCACGTCGTTGCTCGTCATCAACGGAGCCAGCGCCGTCAAGACGGAGACGGATCAGGTCGTCATCGCCGCGGCGCTGCCGCTGGCGACGGTCGCTCCATACTCGCTCGCACGACGGCTGAGCGAGATTCCCGGCCTTCTGACCTACCAGTTCGCGAGTGTCCTCTTTCCGCTCGCCTCCGAGCTCCATGGCGCAAGGGACAGGACCCGCCTGCGCGCACTGTACGTCGGCAGCACGCGGCTGACGCTCGCGCTGTTCGTCCCGATAGCCGTGGGGTTGATGGTGCTCGCCAAGCCGTTCCTCACCGCCTGGGTCGGCGAGCGGTTCGCCAGCGACGCCGACATCGCGGTGATCCTGATCGCGGCCGGCCTTTTCGACGTACCGATGTGGCCGGCGGCTTCGATGTTGATGGGAACAAACGCCCACCGACCGCTTGCTCTATTCGCTGGGG
>JALYLC010000646.1 GCA_030774435.1 Actinomycetota bacterium | reverse complement strand
GTCCTCGACGTACTCGAAGTAAGCCTCGTCGAGCACGGGCAGGACGTACTCCGGCAAGCCGTCCAGGAAGCGCTCCAGCGCGGCGCGCCCCACCATGCCTCCGGTCGGGTTGTTGGGATTCGTGACGTAGACGATCTTCGTGCGCTCGGTCACCCCGGCGGCCAGCGCTTCGAGGTCGTAGCTCGAGCCCGAGAGCCGTGCGCGCACCGCCACAGCGCCCATCTTTGCGGCGTTGATCGGGTACACCGGAAACGACGGCCAGCAGAACGCGACCTCGTCGCCGGGCTCGAGCAGCGCCAGCGCCAGGTAGCTGAGGACGCCGTCGGCGCCGTTGCCGACGACGACCTGCCCGAACGCCAGGCCGTGCCGCTCGGCGAGCGCGGAGCGCAGCGCGTAGCAGCCGCCGTCGGGGTAGCGGTTGCCCGCTCGTGCGGCGGCGACGATCGCCTCGAGCGCGGCCGGCACCGGGCCCCAGGGGCCCTCGTTGGAGGCGAGCTTGACGATCGGCCCGGCGAGGCCGAGCTCGCGCTGGACTATCTCGACCGGGCGGCCCGGCTCGTACGGGACGAGGCCGTCGAGCTCGGGCCTGAAGGGAGCCGTCACCCGGCGATCTCGGCCAGCCCGCCCGACAGCGCCTCGGCAAGCTCGTCGACCTGCGAGCGGTCGCTGATGAGCGGTGGCGAGATCGCGAGACACGGATTCGCGCGCACGTCCGTGCGCACGATCACGCCGCGCGCCCGCGTGGCCGCGCGCACCCGGTCGACGAGCGCCCCATCGACGAGCTCGAGCGAGCGGAAGAACCCGCAGCCGCGTGCCTCCACCGCGATCGGCGAGGAGGCGGCGACGTCGTTGAGCACGCTCTCGAGATAGGGCTCGACGTCGAGCACGTTGGGGAGGGCGCCAACGCGCTCCATGATCGCGAGGTTGGCCAGCGCGACGGCGCACGAGACGGGATGACCGCCGAACGTGTAGCCGTGCGCGTACAGGCCCTCGGTCTCGAGCAGCGGGGCGGCGACGGCCTCGGTGAAGATCACGCCGCCGAGCGGCGCGTAGCCCGAGGTCACGCCCTTGGCGAACGTGATCAGGTCGGGCGTGAAGCCGAGGCGCTCGGAGCCGAACCAGTGGCCGAGGCGGCCGAAGGCGCAGATGACCTCGTCGCAGCACAGCAGCACGCCGTGGCGGTCGCAGATCTCGCGCACGCGCTGGGCGTAGCCGGGCGGCGGCACGAGCGTGCCGCCGGCGTTCTGGACGGGCTCGAGGATGACCATGCACACGTTCTCGGCGCCCTCGGCGAGGATCGCCTGCTCGATCGCGTCCGCGGCGGCCAGCGGATCGTCGCCGGTGCCTTGTCGCGGATCGGTGTTGAGGACGTGGCGGGTATCGGGCACGAGCGGCTCGAACGGCGCCTTGGCAGCCGGGATGCCCGTGATCGAGAGCGCCCCGAGCGAGCAGCCGTGGTAGGAGCCGTGACGCGAGATGACGATGCGCCGCGAGCTCTCGCCGCGCGCGTTGAAATGCTGTCGTGCCAGCTTCCAGGCCGATTCGACCGACTCCGAGCCGCCCGAGGTGAAGAACACGCGTGCCATCTGCGGCGGTGCGAGCGCGAGCACGCGCTCGGTCAGCGCCAGCGTCGCCGGGTTCGTTGCAGCCCAGTTGGGGTAGTAGGCCAGGCGCTCCATCTGAGCCGCCGCGGCGGCGCCGATCTCGGCCCCGTGCGAATAGCCGATCTGTGTCGTGAAGAGACCGGACATCGCGTCCAGCAGGCGCGTGCCGTCGGCCTCGACGACATAGGGCCCGTCGCCCCCGACGAGCACGGGCGGCGCTTCGCGCTCGACGTCCGCCATCTTCGTCCACGACAACCACTCGTGCCGGGCCGCGCTCTCGACGTCGAGTGCTCCCAGCGGGCTTTCGACCTGGCTCATGAGCGTCCTTTCAGCTGACCCCGTCGGCGGGACGGGTCAGGTACGACTTCTGTGCGCTCAGGGTATCGGCTCGACCGCCTCGGCGTACCCACGGAGTGGGCGTATCCTGCAGTGTCAAGAAGACCGAAGCGGAGGATCGGCATGAGCACTGCGATGCCCACGCGGACGGCGGACGCAACCGATGTCCGCACGCTGCGCAACTACGTCGGCGGAACGTTCGTCGAAGCCGCCACCAACGAGCACCTCGACGTCACCGAGCCCGCCACGGGGGCGCTGCTGGCGCGCGTCCCGCTCTCCTCGGCGGCCGATCTGGACGACGCCGTGCGCGCCGCGCAGGAGGCCTTCCCGCAGTGGCGGCGGACGCCGACGATCGAGCGGGCGCGGCGCATGTTCACACTGCGGCAGGCGCTGCTCGAGAACCAGGAGCGCATCGCGCGCCTGGTCACGCAGGACATGGGCAAGACGCTGCCCGATGCCTTCGCCGAGGTCGGGCGGGCGATCGAGATGGTCGAGTGCGCCTCCGCCGTGCCCACGACGATGCAGGGCCGAAACCTCGAGAACGTCGCGACGAACATCGACTGCGAGACCTACCGGCAGCCGATCGGCGTGTTCGGCGCCATCTGCCCGTTCAACTTCCCCGCCATGGTGCCCATGTGGTTCCTGCCCTTCGCGGTGGCCTGCGGCAACACCTTCGTGCTCAAGCCGTCCGAGCAGGTGCCGCTCGCCCAGGAGGCGATCTTCCAGCTCATCCACGACCTCGAGCTGCTCCCGCCGGGCGTGATCAACCTCGTCAACGGTGGCCGTGAGGTCGTCGAGGGCATCTGCGACCACCCGGGGATCGCCGGCGTCTCCTTCGTCGGCTCGGCCACGGTCGCGAAGCTCGTCTACGAGCGCAGCGCTCGCGCCGGCAAGCGCGTTCAGGCGCTCGGTGGCGCCAAGAACCACATGGTCGTGATGCCGGATGCCGTCGTCGACAAGACGGTCGAAGGGATCATCGGCTCGTCCTTCGGCGCGGCGGGCCAGCGCTGCATGGCGGGTTCCGTGCTCGTCACGGTCGGCAGCGCCCACGAGCGCATCGTTCCGGCGCTGATCGCGGCGGCCGAGAAGCTGCGCGTCGGCAACGGGCTCGAGAAGGGCGTCGGCGTGGGCCCGCTCGTCTCCAGCGAACGTCGCGACATCGTGCGCTCCTGGATCGACAAGGGCGCCGCCGAGGGCGCGAACATCGTGCTCGACGGTCGCGAGGAGAGCGGCGACAACGCCGCCGGGGCGTTCGTCGGACCGACCATCATGGACGACGTCACGCCCGACATGGAGGTCGCGCGCGAGGAGATCTTCGGCCCCGTGCTGTCGGTCGTGAAGGTCGAGACGCTCGAGCAGGCGATCGCGGTCGTCAACGGCTCACGCTACGGCAACGGCTCCTCGATCTTCACCGAGTCGGGAGCAGTCGCGCGCCGCTACCGCCACGACTGTGACGCGGGCATGATCGGCGTCAACATCGGGGTCGCAGCGCCCGTGGCGTTCTTCCCGTTCTCGGGCTGGAAGGACTCGTTCCTGGGCGACCTGCACGTGCACGGCGGCGATGCGATCGACTTCTACACGCGCAAGACGACAGTCACGACGCGCTGGAACTCCGACGGCGAGACGGGCAAGTTCTTCGTCGAGTGATCCCGCGCTCGCAGTTCGATAGAATGGACCTCGCCCCGGGTACGTGCCGCGTTCGTCTAGGGGCCTAGGACGCTGGCCTCTCACGCCGGTAACACGGGTTCGAATCCCGTACGCGGTACCTCGCACGGCCCCCGCACGCGCGGGGGCCGTTCGCGTTGCACGGTCGATTCGATGGAGCCGGCCGACTGGCCGGCGGTCGCCGCGATCTACGCGGAGGGCATCGCCACGGGCAACGCGACCTTCGAGGTCGCCGTGCCCGGCTACGTCGCCTGGGACGCCGCGCACCTGGCCGCTCACCGCCTCGTCGCGCGAGCGGAGGGCGGCGTCGTCGGCTGGGCGGCGCTGGGCGCCTACTCGCGGCGCGAGGTCTACCGCGGCGTGGCCGAGGAGACGATCTACGTCGCCGAGCGCGCGCGCGGTCAGGGCATCGGCGGAGTGCTCCTGCGGGCGCTGATCGCAGACGCGGAGCGAGCAGGCATCTGGACGCTGCAGGCGGGGATCTTCCGGGAGAACGCCGCCAGCCTCGCGTTGCACGAGCGCTGCGGCTTTCGCATCGTCGGCACCCGTGAGCGCATCGGCAAGATGGGCGACACCTGGCGCGACGTCGTGCTGATGGAGCGCCGGAGCACGGCCGTCGGATGAGCGGCGTGACGGGCATCGATCACGTGCAGGTGGCCGCGCCGCCTGGCTGTGAGAGCCAGGCGCGCGCCTTCTATGGCGACCTGCTGGGACTGGCAGAGCTCGAGAAGCCCGCCGCGCTGGCCGCCCGCGGCGGGTGCTGGTTCGCCTGCGGAGCGCAGCAGCTGCACGTCGGCGTGAGCGAGCCCTTCGCCCCCGCCACGAAGGCGCACCCCGCCCTCCGCCTGCGTGACAGCGATGCGCTCGCAGCGCTGATTGCGCAACTCGACGGGGCCGGCTGCCCGGCGTGGCGCGATGTCGACCTCCCCGGCGTCGTACGCGCATTCGTCGACGACCCGTTCGGAAACCGCATCGAGCTCGTCGCGCCCACGGCATAACTTGGGGTCAGGCACGCAATATGCGTGCCTGACCCAAGTTTTGCATCGCGCTGCGTTCGCGTATCGTCCGACGCCATGCAGGATCTCGCGCGCGCCACGCGCATCGCCCCCGGCTCGAACGTCGACCTCGGCGCACATCCCCCCGACGCACGCCTTGGCTTGCGCAACGAGGAATCGGCGCGAGCGCGCACTGCGAAACGCGCCCAGCGCATGGCCGACCTCGCCACGATGCTGATGGCCGAGCACAAGCGCGCGGTGCTCGTCGTGCTGCAGGGCATGGATGCCGCGGGCAAGGACGGCGTCGTCAAGCACTGCCTCGGCGGGCTCAACCCGATGAGCGTGCGCGTCGCCGGCTTCAAGGCGCCGAACGCGACGGAGCTCGACCATGACTTCCTCTGGCGCATCCATCAGGTGCTCCCGCAGCGCGGCGAGATCGGCATCTTCAACCGCTCGCACTACGAGGACGTGCTCGTCGTCCGCGTCGAGGAGCTCGTTCCCAAGCAGATCTGGAAGAAGCGCTACGCAGCCATCAACGCCTTCGAGCAGCACCTCGCAACCGAGGGCACGACGGTCGTCAAGCTGTTCCTCAACATCTCCGAGGACGCGCAGGCGAAGCGCTTCCGCGAGCGCATGGCCGATCGCACGAAGAACTGGAAGTTCTCGGCCGACGACCTCGCCAAGCGCGCGAAGTGGGAGGAGTACATGGCAGCCTACCGCGCCGTGCTCGAGCGCACCTCGACCAAGACCGCGCCCTGGCACATCGTGCCCGCCGACCACAAATGGGTGCGCGATGCGGTCGTCATCGAGGTGCTCACGCAGACGCTCGAGGGGCTCGAACTGCAGTGGCCCGAGCTCGCGCCCGAGCTCAAGGCGCTCGTCGTCACCTGACGCGGAGCCCGAAAACGACGCTGGGGCCGGGCTTTTCGCCCGGCCCCCTGCGTCCGTCGCGGCTGTCGGCGGGAGAGCGCCTCAGCGCTCACCGCCGGAATTACTTGTGGAAGTGGTGCTTGCCGACGTTGAAGAGATCGCCGCAGGCCACGACGGGGCTGACTGCCGAGCTGGCAGCTGCGTGCACGTCGAGCGAATAGCCCGTGCCCACGACCGGGATGGTCGAGGTCGAGGCGATCTTCATGCTGACCTTGCCGTCCGGGCCGGCGGTGACGTCGCCGAGGCTGACCGCAACGGTGCCGGGTGCCGCGCACGTGCCGGCGTGGATCTGGACGGCATGCGCGCCCGGGGTCAGGCCGCTGAGGCTGATCCAGACAGTGACATCGCTGCCCTTCTGGATGAGCTGGGCACGCCCGTGCTCATGATTCGCGCCCTTGAGCCAGGTCGCGGCAAACGACTTGCCCGACTTCTCCGGCTTGACGTTGACATCGCCACACGCGATCACCGGGGTGTCGCCACCGGACGACGGGCCGGCGTGCACGTCGACGTAGAAGCCCGTGGCCACGAAGTTGGCCGCGGTGTCGGTCGGCACGGTGGTGACGAGCTTGGCGTGGCCACGCTCATCGGCGTAGATATCGGGGAACGTCAGCGCGGTGGCGCCGGGCTTCAGGCACGAGCCGGCATGCAGATGGCTCGCATAGAACGCGCCGGGAGTCAGACCCGAGACGTGCAACGCGATGCTCAGCGCGCCCGTGTGCTGCTTGAGCTGGACGACGCCCTTGGCCTTCTGGCCGGCGGCCGGCGCGAGGCGGACGACGGTCGTGTTCCCGCCCTTGCCGTGATGGGCCGGATGGCCCTTGTGCGCAACGGCGGCTGCCGGGAGCGCCGCAGCACATGCCACGGCTGCGAGCGCGACCAGGAAACGATTCTGCCTCATGCGTGCCCCTCCCTGGGGAAACGAGCTGGACGAACGCGAACGAAAGAACGCGAACCCACAGAACCCTTGTACGTCAGGGGTTTTGGCAGCGAGTTGGGATGGTGTAAGGAAGCTGTACGGACTCAGATCTGATATCCCGCGGTCGCGGCCGGCCTTCGGGTCGTCCGCGGAGCTACAGGTACGTTGCGCCGCAACCACTGCAGCGCGAGCCAGCGCCAGATCGGCGGCAGGTAGAATCGTCGAACCCCGGCCGTGCACCAGGCAGGGCCCCCGCTATGGTCGGGAGATGGCCAGTCGCGTCGCCGTGCGTGTGCGCGCGAACGCCGGACGCGCGATCGCTATCGCCCTCGTGGTCGGCGTGTTCGCCTTCGTCCTGCCTCGCGTGGCCGACTACGGGGAGGTCTGGGAGGTCGTATCCGGCCTGAGCGCGCGCGGGATCGCCGGGCTGGTCACCGCCGCGGTCGTCAACCTGGCGACGTTCGGGCCACCCTGGATGGCGGCGCTGCCGGGCCTTTCCTTCCTGCGCTCGCTCGTGCTCTCCCAGGCCTCCACGGCCGCCGCCAGCGTGCTGCCGGGCGGTGACGCCGTCGGCATCGCCCTGTCGTATTCGATGCTGCGGCGCTGGGGCTTCAGCGTGGAGCAGGTGACCGTCGGAAGCGCTGCCACGACCGTCTGGAATATCTTCGCGAACGTGCTCTTCGCGGTGGCAGCCGTGGGGATGCTGGCCGTCGGCGGCGAATCCCACGCGCTGCTCACCACAGCGGCCGTCGTCGGCACGGCGGCGATCGCCGTCGGCATCGCGCTCTTCGCGGTGGCGCTTCACGACGACGGCAACGCGCGCCTGATCGGCGGTCTCGCAGAGCGCCTCTGGAATCGCATCGCGCGCCTGCTACGCCGGTCGCAGACCGCCGGCTGGGACGAGCGCCTCGTGGACTTCCGCCGCGAGGCCGTGGGCCTCCTGCGGCGCCGCTGGCTCGCCCTGACCGGCGCGACGCTCGCCGGTCACCTGACGGTCTTCCTGGTCCTGCTGGTCGCGCTCCGGGCCGTGGGTGTGCCGAGCGCCGACGTGAGCGTGGCCGAGGTGTTCGCGGCCTGGGCGCTGATCAGGATCCTCACCACCGTCCCGATCACGCCTGGCGGGCTCGGAGTCGTGGAGCTCGGTCTGACGGGCGCGCTCATCTCGTTCGGCGGGCACCGCGCGGCCGTGGTGGCGGCCGTGCTGCTCTACCGCGTGCTCACGTACGTGCCGCCGATCGCGATCGGCGGCATCTGCCTGCTCGTCTGGCGCCGGCTCGGGGTGCTCGCGACAATCCCGAGCGCGCGGGAGCCGTGAGCCGGCGGCGCTGCAAGATCACTACCGGGAAGCGGATGAAGGGGCTCGAACCCTCGACCTTCGCCATGGCAAGGCGACGCTCTAGCCAACTGAGCTACATCCGCAGAGTGTTCCAGCATAGCGCAGGCGGTCATGGCACGATCACGTCGTCCGGCCCCTGCCGGCGCACTCACGGAGGGACTCCCATGCACGCCATCGACGACATCTTCACCCGGCTCGGACTCGAGCGGGCGGCCCTCGCAAACGGCGATCTGGAAGTGCGCACACCCATCACCGGCGAGCTGCTCGCGCACCTCTATCGCACCAACGAGGCTGGCACCGACGCGGCCGTGGCGAGCGCCGCCGAGGCCTTCGAGACCTGGCGTGACGTGCCCGCGCCGCGCCGGGGCGAGCTCGTGCGGCTCCTGGGCGAGGAGCTGCGGCGCGAGAAGGAGGCTCTGGGCGCGCTGGTCACGCTGGAGACCGGGAAGATCGCCCAGGAGGGCCTCGGCGAGGTGCAGGAGATGATCGACATCTGCGACCTCGCCGTTGGCCTGTCGCGGCAGCTCTTCGGCCGCACGATCGCCTCCGAGCGGCCGGGCCACCGCATGCTCGAGACCTGGCATCCGCTCGGCCCGATCGCCGTGATCACCGCCTTCAACTTCCCGGTCGCGGTGTGGAGCTGGAACTCGGCGCTCGCGCTGGTGTGCGGCGATCCCGTCGTCTGGAAGCCCAGCGAGCGCACGCCGCTCACGGCGCTCGCGTGCCACTCGCTCTTCCGGCGTGCCGCGGCCGCCTTCGGTGACGCTCCCCCGGGCCTCCTGGAGGTCGTGATCGGAGGCGCCGACCGCGCGCGACAGCTCGCCGAGGATCCGCGGCTGCCGCTCGTCTCGGCGACCGGGTCGACGGCCATGGGGAAGGCGCTCTCGCCGCTCATCGCGGCCAGGCTCGGACGCTCCCTGCTGGAGCTCGGGGGCAACAACGGCATGGTCGTAGCACCGAGCGCGGATCTCGACCTGGCGGTACGCGCCGTCGTCTTCAGCGCGGTCGGAACCGCCGGCCAGCGCTGCACCAGCCTGCGGCGGTTGATCGTGCACGAGAGCATCGCCGACGAGCTCGTCGGACGCCTGGAGCGGGCCTACGCGACGGTCCCCGTGGGCGACCCGCGCGAGGCCGGCACGCTCTGCGGTCCGCTCATCTCAGAGGACTCGTTCCGACGGCAGCAGGAGGCGCTCGAGCGCGCGCGCAGCGACGGCGGAAGCGTCAGCGGCGGCGAGCGCGTACTGGTGCGAGAGCATCCCGAGGCGTTCTACGTGCGCCCCGCGGTCGTGCGCATGCCGGCGCAGACGGAGGTCGTGGCCGAGGAGACATTCGCGCCGATCCTCTACGCGCTGACCTACCGCGAGCTGGACGAGGCCGTCGCGCTCCACAACGAGGTGCCGCAGGGCCTTTCCTCGTGCATCTTCACGACCGACCTGCGCGAGGCCGAGAGCTTCCTGGCTGCCGCCGGCAGCGACTGCGGCATCGCCAACGTCAATATCGGTCCCAGCGGCGCGGAGATCGGCGGGGCGTTCGGCGGCGAGAAGGACACCGGCGGCGGGCGCGAGTCGGGCTCCGACTCCTGGCGGGCCTACATGCGCCGGCAGACGGCCACGATCAACGGCTCGAGCGAATTGCCGCTCGCGCAGGGCATCGTCTTCGACGTCGGCTGACGCCGGGCAGACGGGCCCTTAGAACTGGTTTCAAAAGTGGCGGGCGTTCGGAGGTCTCGAATCGCCTGCGGTCTGCCAGCCGGGCGCGGTGGTGGTTGTCGGGCTGGTGGCTGGGCGCCCGGCTGGCAGACCTGCGGCGACCCTGGGCCCGCGCAAAGTGCCGCGCGAGCCCAGGGGCTTCGCGGGAGCGGATCCCGGCTCGAAAGGGTTCCAACCGGATCTTCGAGCCGGGATCCACTCCCGCTCGCTTCGAGCCCCCCGACCACGAACGCGACTTTTGAAACCAGTTCTAACCGAGGCCCCGCAGGGCCCTCGCACCCTGGTAGTGTCCTCACGTGGCGGCGCCTGGTCGGCGCCAGCGCCACCTGCCTCGATGTCGACCACCGCTCCGCCCGTCACCTCTGTTCCTGTTGCGCTCGGCCGGGCGAGGCTGCCACGCGCCGACCGGACGGTGCTGATCGCGCTCGCCCTGGCCGGCGCGCTGGGCCTGGCGCTCGGCCTGGCGAGCCTCGGCGGCGTGGACGACGCGGCTCACCGCTACCAGGCCAGCGTGTTCAGCGTCGACGGCTGGACGGCCTGGGACAACTACTGGTACGCCGGTCGCTACGGGGTCGTCAACTACAGCCTGCTCTTCTACCCGCTGGCAGCCGTGTTCGGCGTCGTCACGGTCGCGGTGGCTGCCACGACCGCCTCGTCGGGCCTCTTCGCGCTGATCGTGATGCACCAGTGGGGACGACCCGCGCGCTGGTCGGCGCTGCTCTTCGCCGTCTCGGCACCCGCGCTGCTGGCCGCCGGCCAGTACCCGTTCGCCCTCGGCACGGCCTTCAGCCTGCTGGCACTGCTCGCCGCGCAGCGCGGACGGCCCTGGCTGCTCGTGGCCGCGGCGCTGGCCACGGCGCTCTCGAGCCCGCTCGCGTTCGCCTTCCTGGTCGTCACCCTGGGCGGCCTGCTGCTGGGCGGCGGCAGCAGGAGCGCGCTGCGCAGCGCCACCGTCGCGATCCCGCTGTGCGCGATCATGCTCATGCTCGCGGCCGAGGTCGCGATCTACCAGGCGTTCCCGGGCGGCGGTCCGTTCCCCTACCCGGCCGCCGACCTCATCGGCATCACGGCCTTCGCGCTCTGCGGGTTGCTGCTCGCGCGCGGGTCGCAGCTGACGCGCCCGCTCGGCGGGCTCTTCCTGGCCTACCTCGCGATCGCCTGGTGGGCCAAGCTGTTCCCGTCGCCGCTCGGTGGCAACGCGACCCGCGTGCTCGACTACCTGGCCGCACCGCTGCTGGCACTCGTGATCGCCGTGCGCGGCCCGCAGGCCCGGGCGCTCGGCGTGCTCGCCCTGACGGTGGCGATCGCGTGGCAGACGGCGCCGTTCGTCCAGAACGTGGCGGCCTCCTTCGACGAGCAGGCGCAGTCGGCCTCGTACTGGCAGCCGGTGATCTCGTTCCTGCACCAGCCCGGCCGCCACGATCCCGCCAACTTCCGCGTGGAGGTCGTCTCCACGGCACGCCACTACGAGTCCTATTACCTCACGCGCGGCGAGGGCGAGGCGATCCCCCGCGGCTGGTACCGGCAGAACGACTTCCCGACCAACGGCGTGCTCTACGACCGCACGCTGAGCGCACGCGCCTACCAGCGCTGGCTGCGCCTGATGGGCGTCCGCTACGTGTTCCTGCCGGTGCACGCGCAGCTCGACCCCTCCGCGAAGGCCGAGGCGGCGCTGCTGCGCAGCGGTCACAGCGGGCTCCGCGAGATCGCGATCTCGAAGAACTTCCGCGCCTTCGAGCTGCCGGGCGCCACGCCGATGCTGACGCTCGACGCGGCCCGACCCGACACGCCTGCGCTCGCGGGCGAGGCACGCGTGTTGCGCGAGACGCGCGAGCAGTTCTGGCTCTCGCTCCCGCAGGCCGGGACCTACCTGCTGCGCGTCCACTACTCGCCGTACTGGCGCGTCGACGACCCCGCGGCAGCTTGCGTCGAGCCCGGCCCGCACGGGATGACGCAGCTGCGCGTCGTCGATCCGGGACCGCTGCGCCTGCGCATCGATGTCAACGCCCGCACCATGCTCAACGTCGTCGGCGGCGCGCGCTCCGGGTGCGCCTTCCCACCGGCGGCACCCCCCAGTTGAGCTACTGACGCACCCTTTCTCTGCCGACGTCAGCATTAGCCTGATGCGCTCTCTCGCCATCCTCGTCACCTGCGCGCTCCTGTGCGCGTCCACCGCCGCATTCGCGGCCGGCGGCGCCGCCGCGCCGCAGATCGTCGACCTCACCGTGCGGCCGTCGGGCGCCGACCTGGCCCGCGTGCCCGGACACGGTGATTCGTTCGCCGCCGTCTACGACGACCGCCTGAGCTCGACCGCGCTGCGCTACGCCGAGCGCCAGGACGGCCGCTGGAACGTGCGGGTCATCGCGACGACGATCGACGGGCGCCCCGTCGGCCGCGAGCCGACGCTCGCCATCTCGCGCCACGGCCTGCGGCTCGCGGTCTTCCGCACTGACATCGACCTCGACGACGGCCAGGCGGGCAACAGCACGCTGTACGCCGCGCGCTCGCCCGACGGGCAGCACTGGTACATCGACAAGATCGACGCCAACGGCTTTGGCGCCACGCCGGCGTTCGACGGCCAGGGCCGCCCCGCCATCGCCTACCTCTCGCGCGTCGACACGACGGACGCCGCCGAGGTGCGCCTCGCGCGCCTGTACGACGGCAGCTGGCACATCGAGACGCTTGCGCACACGACCTTCAGGCAGGCGGCGAGCGAGGCCAACGCCTCCAGCGTCGGCCTCGCGCTCGACCGCTATCTCGCGCTCAAGGTCGCCTACATCGATGCCGGCAGTCATTCGGTCCGGCTCGTGGGCGAGGACGCCCACCCCCAGCGCTTCGGCACGGTGCCCGTCTCGGCGGCGCGCGCCGCGCTCGCCTTCGGCGCGAACGGCGAGGTCGGCGTCGTCTGCTCCGGGCTGGCCGGCGAGGACGCACGGCTGTGGGTCGCGACGGGCCGCCTCGGCGGCGTGACGCGGACGTTCCCGGCGATGGGGCAGTCGGTCAGCTCGGCCGTGATCGCAGGCTTCGCGAACGGCGCTCCGATCGTAGCCTTCCGCGACCGCCGCGGCGCGTTCGTGGCGGTGCCCGGCCTCCGCAAGTACCACAGCTCCCTGATCGCGCGCGCGGCGCGCTACAGCGCCAGCAGCCCGTTCAACGCGGCCTTCGGCGCGGCGCGCTCGAGCCCGGGCGACATCGGCGTCGCCCTGGTCGCGAACGGCGCGCTGCTCGTGTTCGCCGAGAGCGCGTTCTAGACGCGAGCCCGGCCGGGCCGGGGGAAGGGCGTAGCATTGGAGGCATGCGACGCCTGCTTGCCTCCGTCGCCGTGCTCGCCGCCGCGATGGTCGGGCCGTCCACCGCCCTGGCCACGACTTCGCCCGCGCTGGCTGGGCCTGCGTCGACCGTGAACGCTGCCACTGCCACCGTCGATCTGTCCTGGAACGACATCCGCCCACTGCCCATCCTGCTGAGCGCGACGTATCAGGTATCCCGCGCCCCGGTAAGTTGTGCGACCGCGAACCCGAGCGATTTCCAAACGGTCGGCCCTCTTCAGACGGACGCGTTCAGCTACGGCGATCCACGGCCCGCGGACGGGGCCTACTGCTATTTCGTGCAGGCCGATGACGGCAGCGGTCCGGCCAACTCGAACATGGTCGACGTGACGGTCGACGCGACGCCGCCGGTCGTCATCGCGCCGCCAGCTGTCGGGATTGGTTGCTCGCAGTTGACCGTCAGCGCGACGGCGACCGATAGCTCGCCAGTTACGATGACCGTCAACGATGCGCCGTATACGCAGGGTGCCGCTTTCTTCCCTTCGGGCGATCCCTACACATTGGTCGACACCAAGTTCGTCGCAACGGATGCTGCGAACAATGTGTCCCTACCCGCTGTCGTGTCTGGCTACATCTGGGACCAGACCCGTCCGCCCGCGCCCGTCCTCGAGGTCGACACCGACCCGGACCAGCAGCGAGCCACTCTCAACTGGCAGCCCGTCGTGAGCGCTGGCGCGCAGGTCTTGTCGTACAGCGTGCACACGCGGGGGCCGCAGGGAAGCTCTGACCTGGGGCCGCTCACCACGACCTCGGTCGTCGTGGCGATCGCGGACGTCGATGCGACGTACGAGTACACGCTCTCCGCGTCGGATGTGTGCGGACCCGGCCCGACGTCCGTTCGGCTGGTGCGGCTCAACGATGCGACGCCGCCGACGATGCCCATCGTTGCGGGGCCATCGTTCAATCCCGCAACCCGAGTGCTGACGCTTTCCTGGGTTGCGAGCACCGACAACGTCCAAGTCGACCACTACGAGATCCTCCGTAACGGCGTCCCGCTCGGGGCCACTGACTCGACCTCGTTCACGGACCTCGCGCCGCCGCAGCACGCGAATCTCTCGTATGTCGTGCAAGCAGTCGACACGAACGGCAACACGACGGATTCGGCCCCCGCTCCATATTCCACGCCGGACTGGACGCCCCCGACGGCTCCCGTGCCGACGATTGAGGTGAAGGGGACAACCGTGACGGTGCGCTGGTCGGCAGCGGCTGACAACGTTGGCGTCGTGGGGTACGACGTTCTCCGCGATGGCAAGGTCAAGGGGAGCATGACCGCCGCCATGCGCACATTTAGCGACCTCAACGTGCCGCCAGGAGTGCATACGTGGACCGTACGCTCGCGTGACGATGCGGGGCTCTCGGCGGTCTCGGCTCCGTTGACTGCGAAGATCGTCAAGCCTCGCTCGAGCGCGAGCGTGGTCTCACTGAAGATGGTCGGTGCGACGCACGGCGGCGCCGCGCGCTACTCACTGACGGGGCCGGCACGCCTGCTGCTGGATCTGCGCGTGATCGGAACGCTGCCGAAGGCCGTGTTGCGTGTGTACGTCCAGAACGGCAAGGGCCGCATCACCGTCTGGCGCGGCGTCCCCGGCTCCTCGACCCCGCGGCAGCGCCTGCATTCGGCGCTCGTGCGTCACGGCTACGTGACGATCCACCTCGGCCGCACGTTCCACAGCGGCCGCATCCGCCTCGTGCTGATCACGAGCGGCCGTATGGTCGTCGTCGCCACGGGCAAGCACCAGCCGTCGATCAAGGCCGGATGAACGCCCGCGGCGCGTTTTCGCAGCTCGCCGACGCGCCGGCAGCCTTGGAGCAGGCGTGGGAGATGAGCGGCGCGCAGCTGGAGCGGCCGCCCGATCTGGTCGCGCTGTTCTGCGCAGCGGAGCACAGCGAGCTGGCGCACGACCTGGCCG
>JALYLC010000645.1 GCA_030774435.1 Actinomycetota bacterium | reverse complement strand
TCAGGGGCTTGAGCGCTCGCATGCGGAAGTAAAGTAAGACTGTGCAGCGATTCTTGATCAACATTGCGACCTGACCTGAACCTCCCTTGTCATTTAGGTCTAGGAAGCCCTGGGAAAGCGGGTTGCGCTGCGATTTATAGGCTCGTTGCGCCTCCCGTGCGCCTCCGCCTGGTGCGGTCATCTGCGGTTACGGGCGGCGGCCGTGCTCACCCCGTCTCCAGCGGGCCCAGATGCCTTCGTACTCGATCGCGCGGCGAGCTTGGTCGGAGATCGGGCGTACCCGCCACTGCTGGTCAGCTTTCACCCCGCGCCAACACGCCGGGAGGAACGTGATGGGCGTCGCACCGTCCGGGTATCGGCTGATCGAGCTCGGTGGCCGCGGATGTCGACGCAGGCTGTAGTCGGCGAGGTGGAGGTCGAAGTTCGGGCGCGAACGGCTCTCAATGAGCCCAGAGCCCGCTCAATGGCATGGCCCAGATGCGATCTGAGAGTGGGATGGTCTGCGCGCCGGTGTAGATGACTGCTCCTGCGCGGAATGCATCGCCGCGGCGGTCTCTCAGCTTCGCGAGCGCCCGGTAGTCGCGGGCATCGACGGTAGCGGCGGCTTTGGCTTCGATGGCGGTGATTTCACCGCTTCGGCTCTCGAGGACGACGTCGATCTCGTCGCGGCCGTCTCGGTAGTGGTATTGCTTGGCGTCGGTGGTCGCCCAGCCGACGTGCTTGGCGATTTCCATCGCGACGAAGTTCTCGAACACTTTGCCGGTCACCTGGGCGTCGTCCGCGAACCGCTGCTCGTTGGCGCCGAGCACGTGGGCGAGCAGGCCGGTGTCCACCAGGTAGACCTTGGGCGCGTGGATTTCGCGGGCTCCGAGTCCTGGTCGCCAGGCTGGCATGCGCCGGACGAGGAAGACCGTCTCGAGCAGGCGGGTGTAGCCCTGAATGGTCTTGTGGTCGATGCCCAGGGAACTGGCCGCGGCGCTGGAGTTGTAGAGGTTGGCGGCCTGGCTCGCCAAGAGGCGCAGCAGCCGAGGCATCTGCTCGAGCTTGTGGACGTCCGCGATGTCGCGTAGGTCTCGCTCGAAGATGGTCGTGAGGTAGCTGGAGAACCAGCGGTCTCGCCGTCTGCCGGCGCGTAGACGCGCTTCGGGATATCCGCCCTGGGCGGCTCGATGGGCGAACGCTTCGCGTCCGATCGGAGCATCGGTGATCTGGGGCGGGTCCGCGGCGAACAGGGCATCAACGAAGTTGGGGGGCGATTCCTCGATCTCGGCCTGTGAGAGCGGCCAGAGCTCAACGATCTCGATCCGCCCCGTCAACGCTTCGTAGATCTTCGGCGCTGTCAGGATGTTGGCCGACCCGGTGAGGAGGAAACGCCCGGGGCGCCGGTCGCGATCCACCGCCTCTTTGATCGCCAGGAGCAGGTCAGGCGCCCGCTGCACTTCGTCGATCAGCGCCGGGCCCGACAGTCCTGCCACAAACGCCGTCGGATCCCTGACCGCCGCGTCGCGTGTGGTCTTGTCGTCGAGCGTGAAGGCCTGGCTGGGATGATCCTCGACCGCGATCTGCTCGGTCATCGTGCTCTTGCCTACTTGCCGCGCCCCCATGACCAAGACGATGCGGGTGTCGGCCAGCGCTTCGACGACCAGCGGATGGACGTGTCGAGGGAACTCATGTGCATCTGCAGGCATCTTTAGTGCGCAGTTTGGGATTTAATATTGCGCAATTCGGGATTTTAGCACGTGCAGATTGGGAGGTTAGGGCGTGCGGATTGGGAATTCATCACGTCGTCTTCCCCGTCGTGATTTCGCCCATCAACTTCATGAGATTGCGCTTGGGCTTGTGCGAGGCGCGAACCTCGGCGACGTATCCGGCGAAGTCGTCTGGGCGTCCGCACTCGGCGAACAGCGCGCGGATCGTGTCGTCGATCAGCCGCACGGCGCTCTCGTAGGCTCGCGTGTCCTTGCGGTCGATCGTGTCCTCCACGTGCTTGCGGTAGACGCACAGCGCATCTTCCGGGTGCTCGTCGCGCCGCCGGTCGGCGAGCTCCAGCCAGAGGCCGGGTGTGCAGCCGCCGTCGTTGGCCGCTTGCCATGCGGCCTCGGCATCGCCCTCCCACAGCGGGACGCGAACCAGCTCTGTGTGGCCGCGGCGGCCGAGCCACGCGTTTGCGGCGGCCGGCCCGGCCTCCGGATTGCGCAGCAGCGCGAGTGCTGCCTCGCGGCGCTCCGTCCACTGGCCGAGCGCCTGTGCGTCCGTCGCGATCTCGCGGTAGGTCTCGATGTCCGGGCGCGCGGCGAACGCCGCGAGCGAGTGCTCGAGCGCGTCCGCGGAGCGCCCGCGGCGCCGGTACTCCTCGATCAGGAATGAGCGCAGGCGGGGATCGGGCGGATCAGGAAATGCCGCGATACCCCGCGTGGCCCATTCGAGCGCCAGGTCATCGTCGCCGTGGGAGCGACACAACCCGGCGATCCGAACGAAGCTGTAGCCGCTTGCCAGGTCGCGTTCGTGTACGGCGATCTGATCGGCGAGGCTCCCGGACAGCTCTGCGAGCGCTTCCATGATGCGCGTGATCTGAAAGCGCGAACCGGAGTAGGAGCGCGATTCCTCGCCCGGAGCGAGTCGCGGCACCTTCGCCCACCGCTCCTCGGCCAGCGCGCGGTAGCGCGCGAGGCCCGCATCCCCGAGGACATCCGCATACCGCACGACGGCGCAATCGAACACGCCCCAGTCGCCCTTGAGCTCACGTTTGAACAGACGCTGCGCAAGCGCGACCGGGTCGGCACCCGCGCGCCGGCAGGCGTCGAGGTGAAGCTCTTCGAGCCGCCCGATGACGTCTCCCATCTGGCCGTCCGAGTCGTCGATGTGTTCCAGCGCGCCCTCGGCTGCGGCGAGGGCGTACTCCGCGAGCTCGACCACCTCAACGGCTCGCCCCTCGTCATACAGGCCGGCGAGGTGGTCGATCGTCTCCTCGATCCCGCGCACATAGCCGGGCACCTCGCGATATGACACGAAGC
>JALYLC010000644.1 GCA_030774435.1 Actinomycetota bacterium | reverse complement strand
GTTCGCGATCTTGGACCAGTCGGTCTGCGTGCCGTAGACCGAGACGAGCGCCCAGGACATGACCGTGTACAGGGCCCCGACGGCCACGCACGAGAAGATCAGCGCGATCGGGATCACCCTGATCGGGTCCCTCGCCTCCTCCGCGTAATTCGGCGCGGCCTCGAAGCCGACCCACGACCAGAAGGCGAAGAACACCGCGACGCCGGGTGCGACCCCGGAAGTGAGGCCGTTCCATGGCAGCACCGGCCCGATTGCCACGTTGTGCGCGTGCACGAAGAAGAAGATCGACGAGATGCCGATGATCACGATCTCGCTGATCAGGGCGACCCCGAGCACCCGCGCCGAGATCTCGACGTCGAAATAGGCCAGGCAGACGACGAGCGCGACGCCGATCAGCGCGAACCAGAGCCAGTTGACATGCGTGCCCGAGTACTGCAGCCACTTGGCCTGCGCGAACGAGGAGAAGCCGCCGATGAGCGCGACGCCGAAGATCGCGTAGCCGATCATCAGCGAGTAGCCGGCCATCAGCCCCCAGCTCTGTCCGAGGCCGTGGCTGACGTAGGTGTACATGCCGCCGGCCGCGCGCACCTTCTTGGCCATCTCGGCATACGCGATCGAGAAGATCGTGAGCACGATGGTGGCGAAGAAGAACGTACCCGGGCCGTTGTTGCCCGAGCCGTACGGCATCGTGAACGGCGTGTTGTAGATGAAGACCGCGAGCGGGGCCGACCCCGTCACGCAGAGGAAGAGGATGCTGTACAGCCCGACAGCGTTCGGTTTGAGTTGGTCGATGTCACCGCGCTTGGTGATATCGACGTCGCCTACGCTCATAGACCTGCCTCCTGCTCGAATGCACCGGCACACCCTCCGGGCTCCCCAGCCCGAGCGCGCAATCTTGAGGCTTGCGGACCGCGTTGTCCAGTCGCAACGGTTATGCCCGGAATGCAGGGACGTTGTCGCCCGTTGGTATGCATGGCGGTTGCCGCTGCGCGCCGCCTTATCCTCTGACTGCTTGACGCTCTCTCCGAAATCCCAGAGCACGTTCCGCCGCCTGCTCGGCTTTGCCGCGGCGCATCGGCGGCTGCTCGTGTGGTCGATCGTCCTGGCGCTCGCGGCTCAGGGCTTTGCGCTGGCTGTCCCGAGCCTCACCGGGCGGGCAATCGACAACGCCATCCGGCCGCGCGACCGCTCCAACCTCTGGCTCTGGGTCTGGCTGATCATCGGAGCGGGCGCCACGAGCGGCGGGCTCATGGTCGCACGGCGTCTGATCGCCGGCCGCCTCTCGCTGAACGTCGAGTTCGACCTGCGGCAGTCGCTCTACACGCACCTGCAGAGGATGTCGTTCGGCTTCTACGACAAGCACCAGACCGGGCAGCTGCTCTCGCGCGCCACGAGCGACGTCAGCGCCGTGCGCATGTTCCTCGGCTACGGGCTCGTCTTCATCACCCAGTACGGGGCGTCGCTGATCGCCGCGTCCGTCCTGCTCGTGATCACGAGCTGGCAGCTCGCGCTGATCACGTTCGTCCTGCTGCCGCCGATCGCAATCGTCGCGACGCGCTACTCCCGCCGCTCGCACCCGGTGCTGCGCGACATCCAGCAGCGCATCGCCGACGTGACGACACAGGCAGAGGAGTCGATCGTCGGCGTCCGCGTCGTCAAGGCCTTTGCGCAGGAGGACGCCGAGGCCGCGCGCTTCGCCGAGCGCACCGAGCGCGTCTTCGATCGCGAGCTCGACTCGGCGCGCATCCAGGCCCGCTACAGCCCGCTGCTCGACCTGCTGCCGCAGCTCGCGTTCGCCGTGATCATCCTCGTGGGTGGGCTGCTCGTGATCGACGGCCATCTCTCGCTGGGCGGCTTCATCACCTACAACCTCTACCTCGCGATCCTGATCTGGCCGCTGCGCATGATCGGGATGTGGATCGGGCAGTACCAGCGCGCCGTCGCCTCCGGCGAGCGCATCTTCCAGGTGCTCGACGAGCGCTCCGACATCGCCGACCCACCGGCTCCGCGCGAGCTGCCGCCCGGCCGGGGCGAGCTGCGCTTCGAGGGCGTGACGTTCGGCTACGACGCCGACCGCCCGGTGCTCCGCGAGCTCGACTTCGAGCTCGCGCCCGGCAGCACGGTCGCCCTGATCGGGCGCACGGGCTCGGGCAAGACCACGCTCACCTCGCTGATTCCGCGCTACTACGACCCGCAGCAGGGCCGCGTGGTGCTCGACGGCGTCGACGTGCGCGATCTGCGGCTGGCGGATCTGCGCAGCGCGATCGCGACTGTCGCGGAGGACACGTTCCTGTTCTCGACGACGGTCGCGGCCAACATCGCCTACGGCGCGCCGGGCGCGACCCGGGCCGAGGTCGTCGAGGCCGCCCGCAAGGCACAGGCGCACGAGTTCATCGAGGCGCTGCCGCACGGCTACGACACGCTGGTCGGCGAGCGCGGGCTGACGCTCTCAGGCGGCCAGCGGCAGCGGCTGTCGATCGCGCGCGCGCTGCTCGCCGATCCGCGCATCCTCATCCTCGACGACGCCACCGCCTCGGTCGACGCCACCACCGAGGCGCGCATCCGGCGGGCGCTCGAGACGGTGATGGAGGGGCGGACGACGATCATCATCGCGCACCGCCTCTCGACGATCGCGCTGGCCGACGAGATCGTGGTGCTCGAGGACGGGCGCGTGGCGGCACGCGGCCGCCATGAGCAGCTGGTCGACACGAATGCCGTCTACGCGGAGATCTGGCGCCACGGCCTCGTGGAGCGGACGTTCGTGTCACTCGACGAGGACGCGCCGGCGGAGGCGCTCTCGTGAGCGTCCGCATGCGCCCCATCGGCGTGCTCGCCCCGGAGGGCGCGAAGTTCTCGTGGCGGCGCACGTTCCAGCGCCTCGGCCGCCTGTTCAGGCTCGTGCGGCCCTATCGCGGGAGGGCCATCCTGTCGGGCCTCAGCCTGATCGCGGGCACGGCGATCGGCCTCGTCTCGCCGTTCGCCGCCAAGTTCGCGATCGATCGCGGCATCGACAGAGGCGACCGCCACGCGCTCGTCTTCTGGACCGCCGCGTTCGTCGCGGCCGCGCTGCTCGGCTGGGTCGCCTCGGTGGCTCAGACCTACCTCTCGGCCTGGGTCGGGCAGCGCGTGCTCGCCGACCTGCGGCGGGACCTCTTCTCGCACATCCAGAAGCTCGAGCTCGGGTATTTCGAGCGCAACCGCGCCGGCTGGCTGATCTCGCGCCTCACGAACGACGTCGACGCCCTCGAGCAGCTGGTGACCGACGGCCTCTACTCGAGCGTCCAGAACAGCCTCCTGCTGCTCGGCACGGCGGGCATGCTGCTCTACCTCGACTGGCGCCTCGCGCTCGCGACGCTCACCGTGTTTCCGCTGATGGCGGTCGCGACGACGCTCTTCCGCGTCTATTCGGCACGCGCCTATCGCCGCATGCGCGAGCGACTGGCCGACGTGACGGCGACGCTCGCGGAAGATCTCGCGGGCGCGCGGATCGTCCAGTCGTTCAGGCGCGAGTCCGGCAACGCGGAGGCCTTCGCCGAGATCAGCGACGCCTACCGGCAGGCCAACTACCGCACCGTCCAGCTCAACGCCTGGTACTTCCCCTTCGTCGGGCTGCTCGGCTCGGTCTCCACGGCGATCGTGCTCGCCTACGGCGGCATCCTCTACTTCGAGAACGCGATCACGATCGGCACCCTGTTCGCGTTCATGCTGTTCCTCTCGAACTTCTTCGACCCGATCCAGGCGCTCTCCCAGCTCTTCAACACCTTCCTGGCGGCGAGCGCGGCGCTCGACAAGATCTTCGACGTCATGGACACCCAACCGGAGCTGCACGATGCAGCCGGCGCCGAGCCGCTGCCGCCGATCGAGGGCGCCGTCGAGCTCTCCGGCGTGCATTTCCGCTACGGCCAGGGGGCCGAGGTGTTGCACGGCATCGACCTGAGTGTCGCGGCCGGTCAGACCGTGGCGCTCGTCGGTCACACGGGCGCGGGCAAGTCGACGCTCGTGAAGCTGCTCGCGCGCTTCTACGACCCCAGCGAGGGAGCGATTCGCATCGACGGCCACGACCTCCGCGACGTCCAGGTGCGCTCGCTGCGTGAGCAGCTCGGCGTCGTGCCTCAGGAGGGGTTCCTGTTCGCCGCCTCGATCCGCGACAACATCGCGTTCGGGCGTCCCGGGGCGACGTTCGAGGACGTGCAGGCCGCCGCCCGCGCGGTCGGCGCCGACGGCTTCATCGAGGCGCTCCCCGAGGGCTACCAGACCTCGGTGGCCGAGCGAGGTGCGGCGCTCTCGATCGGGCAACGCCAGCTGATCGCATTCGCGCGCGCGCTACTCGCCGATCCCCGCCTGCTGATCCTCGACGAGGCGACCTCCAGCGTCGACATCGCCAGCGAGGCAGTGATCGAGGAGGCGCTCGCCCGCCTGCTCGCCGGGCGCACGGCGTTCGTGGTCGCGCACCGCCTCTCCACCATCCGCCGCGCGGATCTGATCGTCGTGCTCGAGAACGGCCAGGTCATCGAGCAGGGCACGCACGACGAGCTCATGGCGATGCGCGGGCGCTACTGCGCGCTCTACGACGACTGGGCCGAACCGGCTGCCTGATGACGTTCTCGAAAGGGCGTCATCTATACTCCGGGTCGTCTGTGCGGGATCGTCTAAAGGTAGGACGGCGGGTTCTGGCCCCGTTAATCTAGGTTCGAATCCTAGTCCCGCAGCCTCGTGAACCCCCTCGAATCCCGCGCTTTCAGCCATCCCCACGTCGAGCCCCTCGACGACTGGGTGCTGGTCCAGCCGACGATGGAGGAGGAGGCCGTCGGCCGCATCGTCCTCCCCGCGAACATGACCGAGGGGCGCCTCGAGCGCTCGATCGTGCTGGCCGTCGGATCCGAGGTCGGCGATCTCCAGCCCGGCGATGTCGTGCTCGTCGTCTCGGCCAAGACGGTGGAGCTGCGCGACGGCTCCAAGCTCGTACGGCGGCAGCACGCCGTCGCCCGCGTCCGCGACAGCTGATTCGCCGCTGCTGCTGCCGCGGCCGCGTCACATCAGTTGACCGTGATGGCCTGGTGCATCGAGGCCGGGTGGATCGTGCAGTAGATGACGTAGCTGCCCGCGGGCAGGTTCGTGACCGCGAACGTCTCGGACGCGCCCGGGCTGATCGCCGGCGTCCCACACAAGTTGGTGCCGGTGACGCCGGCCGTCTTGATCGCGATCGCGTGGGGAACGGTGCCCATGTTGGCGCCGCGGAAGCGCAGGGTCGGAGCCACCGCGAACGTCGTGGTCGGCGCGAGCGTGAGCGTGTAGTCGACGAGCGTCCCCGTGGCATCGACGGGCGTGCCGCCCGCGCTGGCGGTGCAGCCGACACCCGGTGGGGCCGGCGGCGGGGGGGGCGGTGTGCCCGGCGGCAGTGGAGTCGTGGCGGGCGGCGCCGACGGATCCGCCGGGCTCCCCGTGTCCGGGGGCTGCGAGCCGCCCACCGGTGGCGGCGGGACGTGTAGGCGGTGCAGTCGGAGATCGCTCCCGGCGCCCACCGCCACGGCAGTCACCACGAGCGCTGCGGCAATGCCGGCAGAGATCGCGAGCCGTCCCATCCGACCCCTCTACGCGTGGCTCCGGGCGACGGTTTCCGCTGAGTTCAAGCCTCGTCGAGAGCGGCGAAGAAGCGGTCGAGCTCCTCGTCCGAGCCCACGCTGATGCGCACCGAGGCCGGATCGCCGAACGGCCCCAGCGGCCGCACGATCACCCCCTTGCGCTCGAGCTGCGACGCGAATGCGGCGCCATCCCCCACCTCGACGCAGAGGAAGTTCGCGACGCCCGTGAGCGGCTCGAAGCCGCGCTCACGCAGCCCCACGGCCAGTCGCTCGCGCCCGGCGCGCGTCTCGTCGCGACGCCGCGCGACCTCGTCGGCCGCCCCGAGGCTCGCGAGCGCGGCGTCGAGCGCCGACTGCGTCACGTCGAACGCGTTCTTGACCTTTAGACAGGCAGCCGCGATGTCGGGCGGGCAGAGCCCGTAGCCGACCCGGAAGCCCGCCAGCCCGTAGATCTTCGAGAAGGTCCGCAGCACGACGCAGCGGCGTCCCCGCGCCAGCTGTTCGGTCGCCCCGTCGGGATACTCGGGATCGTCGACGTACTCGAAGTAGGCCTCGTCGAGCACGGGCAGGACGTGCTCCGGCAGGCCGTCCAGGAAACGCTCGAGCGCTGCTCGCGAGACCATGCCGCCCGTGGGGTTGTTCGGGTTCGTGACGTAGACGATCTTCGTGCGCTCGTTGACGCCGGCGGCGAGCGCCTCGAGGTCGTAGCTCGAGCCCGCGAGCGGCGCGCGCACCGCCACGGCCCCCATCTTGGCGGCGTTGATCGGGTAGACGGGAAACGACGGCCAGCAGAACGCGACCTCGTCCCCAGGCTCGAGCAGCGCGAGCGCGAGGTAGTTCAGGATCGCGTCCGCGCCGTTCCCGACAACCACCTGGTCGAGGT
>JALYLC010000643.1 GCA_030774435.1 Actinomycetota bacterium | reverse complement strand
GTGCTCGTCCATGCGGGCCCGCGCCCGGGGGGCCTGGCTCCCCGCGACACCCGCACGCGCTTCAGTTGGTCACTCGAGCTCTAGCCCGAAGTTCCGCCAAGTAAGCGCTGGTTGATCGGCCGCGATCGCGTTTGTGGTGGGGGTTGGTGGTGGGATTGCGTCGGCTGGGCGTCGTCATCAAAATGGCGGGGTTGTCTGTCCGTCGGGTGCGGTAGTTTTCTGTTATGGGCCGATCGTCTCGCAAGTCCGGTGCAGTGCATGTCGTCACCAACCGACGTGAGGGCAAGGGCCGTGAGTACGTCACCCACCTGCTGCGTCGCTCCTACCGCGAAGACGGCAAGGTCAAGAACGAGACGGTGGGCAACATCTCGCACCTGCCCGAGGAGGTCGTCGACCTGGTCCGCCGCGCGCTGCGTGGCGAGACCCTGGTCGGCGCCGGGGAGGCGTTTGAGATCGAGCGCTCGCTGCCGGCCGGACACGTCGCGGCGGCGCTGGTGATGGCGCGCCGGCTCGATCTGGCGCGATTGTTGGAGCGAGGGCCCTCACGCCAGCGTGATCTGTGCCTGGCGATGGTGTGCCAGCGGGTGATCGCGCCCGCCTCCAAGCTGGCGACCGTGCGGGCGCTTTCGCAGTCGACGCTCGCCTCCGAGCTCGGCGTCGAAGGCGTCGAGGAGGACGAGCTCTACGCGGCGCTCGACTGGCTGTTGCAGCGCCAGCAGCGGATCGAGGAGCGCCTCGCCCGCCGCCATCTCGAGGACGGCGAGCTCGTCCTCTACGACGTCTCCTCCTCCTACTTCGAGGGCCGCAAGTGCCCGCTGGCGAAGCTCGGCTACTCGCGCGACGGCAAGCGCGGGACTGCGCAGATCGTCTACGGGCTGCTGTGCGACAAGCCCGGGCGTCCGCTTGCCGTCGAGGTCTTCTCGGGCGAGCTGCACGACGACAAGACGCTGCCCGCCCAGATCTCAAAGCTCAAAGACCGCTTCGGCCTCAAGGCAGTGATCGTCGTCGCCGACCGCGGGATGGTCACCAAGGCCAACATCGAAGCGCTCGAGGCAGCCGACGGCGTCGGCTGGATCACCGCTCTCAAGGCGCCCCAGATCAAGCGGCTCGTCTCGACCGGGGCTTTGCAGCTGTCGCTCTTTGACGAGGCAAACCTCGCCGAGATCAGCGCTCCCGAGGACTACCCGGGCGAGCGCCTGGTCGTCTGCCGCAACCCGCTCGTCGCTGCCGAGCGCGCGCGCAAACGCGAGGATCTGCTCGGGGCGACCGAGCGCGGCCTGACGGAGATCGCCGAGCGCGTCGGGCGCGGCACGCTCGCGGGCGCAGACCAGATCGGCCTGGCCGTCGGCCCGGCACTCAAGCGCTACCGCGTAAAGAAGCACTTCGAGATCGAGATCAGCGACACCACCTTCAGCTTCGAGCGCAAGCAGACACAGATCGCCGCGGAGGCGGCGCTCGACGGCTTCTACGTGCTGCGCACCAGCGTCGATGCCGAGACGATGCCCACTGCCGAGGTCGTGCGCTCCTACAAGGGCCTCGAACAGGTTGAGCGCGCCTTCGCCACCCTCAAGGGCCCCGAGCTCGAAATCCGCCCGATCCACCACTACCTCGAAGGCCGCGTCCGCGCCCACGTCTTGCTCTGCATGCTCGCCTACTACCTCACCTGGCACCTGCGGACGGCCTGGGCGCCCTTGCTGTTCAAGGACGAGACCCCACCGATCGCCGCCGACCCAGTCGCCAAAGCAACCCGCTCGACCGCCGCGCAGCGCAAAGCGCAGACCAAACGCACCGCCACCGGTGATCGCTGCCACAGCTACCACAGCCTGATCGCCGAGCTCGCCACCCTGACCCGCAACACGATCCGCATCCCCGGCGCCGCCGCCAGCTACGAGAAGCTCGCCAAACCAAGCCCACTACAGGCACAAGCGCTCGAACTCGCCACGCACGCGCCGCTCACCACGTAGTCACCAACACGACAGTCCAACCCGCGCACAACCCGCGCCGCAAAGCCAAATCCCTCACCCCACACCGGGGAACTTCGGGCTAGCCCGCCCGACGGCGGCCCGCCTCCGCGAAGCGCTCGAGCGCCGCACGGTCGAGCTCGACGCCCAGCCCGGGCCGGCGCGGGAGCGGCAGCGTGCCGTCGGGGGCGAGCACCAGCTCGTCGCGAGTCAGCTCGCGGCGCAGCGGGCTCTCGGCCATCTGCTGCGGCACGAACTCGAAGAACGGCATGTGCGGTGTGATCGCCGCAAGCTGGGCGGTCGCAGCGATCGTGATGCCCGTCTTCCAGCCGTGCGGCACCACGAGCACGTCGCGCTCGGCCGCCAGCTCGCAGACGCGGCGGGCCTCGGTCAGGCCGCCGACGCGACCGACGTCGGGCTGCACCACATGAATGCCGCCGCGGTCCATGAGGTCGAGGAACTCGAAGCGCGTGGCCTGCCATTCGCCCGCCGCGATGGGGATCGGGGAGCGCTCTGCGAGTCGGCGATAGCCGTCGAGGTCGTCGATCCAGAGCGGCGTCTCGACGAAGAAGACGTCGTGCTCGGCCCACGTCTCGATCACCGCCAGCGCGCGATCGGCGTCGTCCCAGGCGTAGGCGACATCGACCATGATCGTGAAATCCGGCCCCGCCGCGGCTCGGACGGCAGCGATCGTCTCGACCATCAGCTCGTCGCGCTCGTCCAGGCCCTGATGCGCGTACGGACCGGAGATCAGCAGCTCGAGCTTGGCTGCCCCGAAGCCGAGGCCCTTGGCCCACGCAACCTGGTCCACGAATGAGCGGTGGAGCTCCTCCCAGCTCGCAACACTCGGCAGCAGCGAGGCATAGGGACGGAAGCTCTCGCGCGCGGCGCTACCGAGCAGCTGCCACACCGGCTTGTCCGCGGCCTTGCCGCAGATGTCCCAGAGAGCGATGTCGAGCGCTCCCAGCGCGTGCACGAGCGCACCGCGGCGGCCGGTCATCGCAGTGCCGACGTAGAGCCGTTCCCAGATCGCGACCGGGTCGAGCGGGTCGAGACCGACCAGCGTCTCCGCCAGGCCGAGATCCATCGTGTGCGTGCCGGGAGCCTCGATGCAGGCGCGCGCCACCCAGGCGTTCAGGTCTGTCTCGCCGGTGCCGGTGATGCCCTCGTCGGTGTGCACCTCGACCACGATGTCATCCTGGTTGCTGCTGGTCGCGTCGCGTTCGTACGCGGGATCGAGCAGGACGTGGCAGTCGATGCCCGTGATCTTCACTGCGGCAGCGTCTCGACGACGTAGGCGTTCGCCATGGTGCCCCCGTCGACGACGAGATCGGTGCCCGTGATGGCGGCGGCGTCATCGGAGGCCAGGAAGGCGACCGCGGCGGCGATCTCCTCGGGCAGCGCCATCCGGCCCTGCGGGATGCGCGCGAAGCCGCCCATCATGTACGCGTACATCTCCTCGCCCACGTACTGGCGCGTCAGCGGCGTGGCGGTGTAGCCCGGGTGGACGACGTTCGAGCGGATCCCGTGCCTCGCCAGCTCCAGGGCCATGATGCGGTTGAGCCCGAGCAGGGCGGCCTTGGAGGCGCCGTAGGCGACCTGCTCCCCGTCGCCGGCCAGGGCGGCGATCGACGCGATGTGGACGAACGCTCCACCTCCCCCGCTCGCGACCATCGCGCGCGCCGCCCGCTGCGAGACGAGAAACGGCCCGGTCAGGTTGACGCCGAGCACGCGCTGCCAGTTCTCGGTTCGCACCTCCAGGAAGGGGCAGTCGTCGTCGACGCCCGCGTTGTTGATGACCACGTCGATGCGTCCCCACGCCTCCATCGCCCGGTCGATCATGCCCTCGACGTCCGCCTCGACCGAGACGTCGGCCACGTGCGCCAGCGCTCGCTCGCCGAGCGCATCCGCCACCGCGGCGACCTCCGCTTCGGTACGGGAGGCGACCATGACGGCCGCTCCCTCCTCGCTGAGGCGGCGGGCGATGGCCTCGCCGATGCCGCGGCCGCCGCCGGTGACGATGGCGTTCCTGCCCGAGAACCTCGACATGCGGAGACCGTAGCGTGATCTCACGCGCGAGCACAGTCCGCCGCGCAGGCCTACTCCCTGCCCCGGCCCCCGCCTAGGCGGCGGCGCGATTGAGCGAGTGGTACAGCGGCACGAACTGGTCTGCCGGTACCGCTCGGCTGTAGAGGAAGCCCTGGCCGAGGCTGCATCCGTGGGTGGTGAGGAAAGCAGCCTGGGCGGTGGTCTCGATGCCTTCCGCGAGCGGCTGGAGCCCCAGGTTGTGAGCGAGTTGGATGATCGAGCGGACGAGCACCGCGGCGTTTTCCCGCGCGGGCAGGTCGGCGATGAAGGCGCGGTCGATCTTGAGCGTGGTGACGTGCATCTGCGTGAGACGGCTGAGGGACGAGTGTCCCGTGCCGAAGTCGTCGACCGCGACCTTGAGGCCGCGACTGTGCAGCTCTTCCAGGATCGGGGCGGTCACGCGCTCGTTGCTGAGCATCGTCGATTCGGTGATCTCGACCATCATCCGGTTCGGGTTGAGGCCGAAGGACTCGATCGTGTCGAGCACGTGGCGGATCATGGTGGGGCGCCAGAAGCTGGCCGGCAGGTTGATCGAGACGTAGAGCTCGAGGCCCAGCGCGGCCCAGGCGGCGCTCTGCTTGCAGGCCTGGTCGATCACCCAGTCGCTCAGCGGTCTGATCAATCCCGTGCGTTCGGCGATCGGGATGAAATCGCCCGGCGCGATCAGGCCTCGCTCGCCGTCCTGCCAGCGCACGAGCGCCTCGGCCCCCACGACCGAACCGTTGCGCAGCTCGACGAGGGGTTGGTAGTGGAGGACGAGCTCGCCGTTGGTGATCGCTGCCCCGAGTCGCGAGGCGAGCGAGAGCTGGCGACGGTAATCTCGGCCGTCGCTGACGTAGATCGCGTGATCGTTGCGGCCCTGCTCCTTGGCGAGATACATCGCGATGTCGGAGTGCTTGAGCAGCGAGTCCGCATCCGGCGCATCGTTGGGATAGACGCTGATGCCGACGCTCGCGTTGACCGCGATCTCCGCCTCCGACAGCGGGATCGGCCGTTGCAGGGCGACGCGGATGGCGGTCGCGACCTGCACTGCGACGTCGACCGCCGAGCGACCACCGGCGACGCCGAGCGGCAGGTCGGCGAGCAGGATCAGGAACTCGTCGCCGCCCTGGCGGGCGACGACGTCCTGGTCGCGCACGACGTTTCCCAGGCGGGCTGCGACCTCGACCAGCAGGTCGTCGCCGACGGCGTGGCCGAAGCTGTCGTTGACGAGTTTGAACCCGTCGAGATCGACAAAGCACACGGCGACGCCTGCGCCCGAGCGAGCAGCGCGGCGCAACGCCACGTCGAGATGCTCTCGGAACAACATGCGATTGGGAAGCCCGGTGAGCGGGTCGTGGTAGGCGAGAAACGCAAGCTGATCCTCGGCCGCCTTCCGATCGGTGATGTCGCAGATCACGCCATCCAGGAACGCGACCTCTCCGTGCTCGTCGAAGATGCCCTGACCGCGCTCCAACACCCACCTCACCGATCCGTCGGCGTGCAGGATGCGGTACTCGAGCTCGAAGAGCGCCTGCCGGCTGACCGCCTCGGTGACGACCTCTTCCACCCGCTCGCGGTCGTCGGCGTGGATCACGCTCGCATACGTGCGCACCTGGTTGCGAACGAACTCCGGCGCGGGATAGCCCGTGATCGACTCGACAGTCTCGGAGATGAACTCCATCGCCCAGTCGAACGAGGGCGAACAGCGATAGATCGCGCCGGGGACGTTCGAGACCAGGGCGCCCAGCCGCTCGTTATCCCACCCACCGAGGGACGATTCTTCCTGGTTCACGCAACTGAAGTCGGCTCACCCTTCTGACGATCGGATCCCCCGTCCGGGTGACGGCCCGATGGCCCCGAAGCCGGCTCGGACGTTTGGATATAAGTCATCCACTCGACGACCGATGAGTTCCGCGCGCCCGAGCGGTCCATCGGACAACCGCGGCGGAGCCCGAAGGCCTCCGCCGAGCCACGAGCGCAAGGAGGGCGTATGCCCGGTCAGATCGTGCACATCGAGATCCCGGCGGATGACACTGCGAAGTCGCGCGCGTTCTGGGGCGCGCTCTTCGGGTGGGAGTTCCAGGCATTCCCTGGTCCGTCGGAGTACCACATGACCCGGATCAGCGACAGCACCGGCGCGGCGATCACGAACATGGAGCCCGGCAAGCGAGGGACTCGCTCCTACTTCGACGTCGACGACATCAAGGCGGGTGCCGCGCGCGTGAACGAGCTGGGCGGCGAGGCCAGTGGGCCGATGCCGGTTCCCGGAATGGGCTGGTTCGTGACCTGCACGGACCCGCACGGGAACGAGTTCGGTCTCTGGCAGAACGACCCTTCCGCCCCCGCCACGGGCTAGAAGGCCTGACCGGCAGGCGGCGTCTTCCGCTGGGCGCCGCCTGCCTAGGCGCCGCAGCGGCGGAAGTGCACCGTGCCGTTGCCGCGCTGCTCCCAGTCCGGGATGCCGCCGTGAAGCACCGGGTGCGCGTCGAGCCCGGCCGCGGCGAGGACGCTCGCGGCGATTGCGGCCCGGGCGCCGCTCTCGCAGATCGTGACGACGGGCCG
>JALYLC010000642.1 GCA_030774435.1 Actinomycetota bacterium | reverse complement strand
ATCGGGGGTCAGGCACGCATATTGCGTGCCTCACCCCGATTTATGCAGCCGCGAGCAGGGTGGCGAGCTCGCCGCTGGCGTCCAGCGCGCGGAGTTCGCGGAAGCCGCCGATCGGCTGCTCGCCGATCACGATCTGCGGGACGGTGTAGCCACCCGTGAGATCGACCAGCCTCTGCCGGAAGTTCGGCTGCGTCTCGATGTTGACGTCGTCGTAGGCAATGCCGCGAGCATTCAAGAGCGCCTTCGCGCGGTCGCACCAGGGACACCAAGTCGTGGAATACACGGTTACGGGAGTCATTGGTGTGCTCAACGTACCTGTACGCCTTGGCATTCCCGATTGGCGCTTCCGGGGTGAGCTTCGCAGTGCAATGCATCAACTACCCTGAGCGCCGCGGATGCACGGCTCTTACAAGACCGAGGCGGTGGTGTTGCGCTCGATGCGCCTGGGCGAAGCCGATCGCGTCCTCCACCTCTACACCCCCTCTCGCGGTCGCGTCGGCGCGGTCGCCAAAGGTGTCCGGCGCACGCGCTCGCGCGTGGGCGCGCGGCTCGAGCCGTTCAGCCGCGTCGCGCTCGTGCTGCACGAGGGCCGCGGCGAGCTGCACACGATCTCCGGCGTCGACACGCTCGCGACCCACCACGGCGTGCGCGAGGAGCCCCGCCGCGCTCGCATCGCCGGTGCCTGCGGCGAGGCGCTGCTCAAGATGTTCGCCGAGGGCGATCCGTCGCCGCGGGTGTTCGCAGCGCTCTGCCGCCTGCTCGAGGTGCTCGACGGCTACGAGCCGGCCGGCGAGGACGTCGCTCTCGACCCGCTCCTGCTGGCCTTCCAGCTGAAGCTGCACGGGCTGGCCGGGTTCGCCCCGCGCCTCGCCGCCTGCTCGGGCTGCGGCGCCGAGGGCGTGCCGCTCGTGCGGTTCTCGGCGGCCGCCGGCGGCGCCGTGTGCAGTGCGTGCCCGGGCGGCATCCCCTTGCCGCCCGGAGGCCTGGAGGCGCTGTCGGCGCTGCTCAAGGCACCCCTGGCCGAGATGCCGGTGCTGACCCCGCACGTCGCTGCGACCGTGGCGCGCTGCGCCGCCGACCTCAACGCCGAGCACGGTGGCTTCCGGCTCCGCTCGCTCGCGCTGACGGCCGGCGGGTGAGCCGCCTCGGGCAGTTCGTCCCCGTTGTCGCCGCTGCACTGCTTGCGACGGTGCTCGTGCGCGCGCTCGCGGGAGAGGCGCTCGGCAGTGACGCCTACTCCCACCTCGTGTGGGCGCGCGACGCGGTGCGGCACGGCGTCACCTCGCACGCGCCGTTCGACTACACGGTGCCGAAGCCGTTCCAGCAGGGCGTCGCGGCCCTCGGCACGGAGCTCGGTGCCCCGACGTTCGTGTTCGAGTGGGCGTCGCTCGCGGGCGCCTTCTCGTGCGCGGTCGCGGCGGCGGCCCTGGCGCGCAGGCTCGGGCGCTATCCGGCCGCGCCGCTCGCGGGCCTCTTCGCGCTCTGCCTGCCCGTGCTCTGGCGCGGCGGCACGCTGGGCGACTCCAACGTGCCCTACGCAGCGCTCGTGGTGGGCGCCGCGGCTGCCGGTATGGGGACGCCGGCGTGCGCCGGGATGCTCGCGGTCGCGGGCACCCTGCGACCCGAGGCGTGGGGCCTCGCCGTGATCAACGCGGTGCTCGGATGGCGTAAGGCGACGGTCGTCGCACGCGCCGCGTCGATCGCCGCGGTCGTCTTCCCGCCGGCGCTCTGGCTCACGCTCGACCAGGTCTTCACCGGCGACTGGTGGTGGTCGAGCAACATCGTCGACGCCTACAACGACCGCTTCCACCCGCCGCTGCTGCACCTCTCGCATCTGCCCGGAGCCGTGATCGAGCGGGTCGGGGACGTGTCGACCTGGCCGGTTGCGCTGCTGGCAGTCGCCTCGCTCGTCGTCGGCCTCAAGCAGCGGCCCTTCGACGCGGGCGTCGTCTTCCCGCTGGCGCTGGTCGTGGCCCTCGGCATCGTCGTCGCGCGCGGCCAGATCTCAGCCGACGACGTCGGTCGCATGCTGACCGCGCTCGCGGTGTTCGCGGCGGCGGGGGCGGCAGTCGCGCTGGCTGCGCACAACGCGGGCATGCTGCGCGGCTCGCTGGCCGTGGTCGCGGTCGCCGCAGTGCCGCTG
>JALYLC010000641.1 GCA_030774435.1 Actinomycetota bacterium | reverse complement strand
AGCGTGGCGAGCGCGTCGGCCGATGGACCCACGAACGCAAGGCCGGCGGCGCGGCAGGCCTCGGCGAGGTCGGGCGACTCCGAGAGGAAGCCGTAGCCGGGATGCAGAGCGTCCGCTCCGCCGGCCGCGGCCGTCACAGCGAGCGTGGCCGCGTCGAGGTAGGACGGGACCTCGACCGTTGCATCCGCCTCGCGCTCGGCGATTCCGCCGCGCTCGTCGGTCGCGACCAGCGCGAGGCTGCGGATGCCGAGCTCGCGGCAGGCGCGGATGATGCGCAGTGCGATCTCGCCGCGGCACGCGACGGCCACGCAGTCGAACGGCGGGCTCACCAGCCGGGATCCCGGCGCTCGAGGAACGCGGCGATGCCCTCGCGGCCCTCGTCCGACGCGCGCCGCTCCGCCAATGCGTCCGCCGCGGCGAGCGACTGCGAAGCCGGGTCGCCGTCGCGCAATCGCGCGATCAGCGCCTTGGCCGCCCGGATCGCCGCCGGGCCTCCGCGCAGCACGCTGGCGAGCGTGCGCTCGACTGCGGCGTCGAGCGCCCTATCGTCGGCGTGCACCTCGTGCGCGACGCCGATCGCAAGCGCGTGCTCGGCGTCGAACAGCTCGCCCGTAAGGAAGAGCGCTCGCGCGTGCGAGCGGCCGATGCGCGCCACCGCGAACGGGGCGATCGTGGCGGGTATCAGGCCCAGGCGCACCTCGGTGAAGCCGAAACGCGCGTCCGCGCGCGCGAGCACGATGTCGCAGCAACAGGCGAGACCGGTGCCGCCGCCGAGCGCATACCCATGCAGGCGGGCGATCACGGGCACCGGGCAGCCGTCGACAGCCGCGAACATCTCCGCGGCGCGCTCGGCGTCGGCGACGTTGCGCTCGTGCGTGAGCTCGCCGGACGCCCGCATCCATTCGAGATCGGCGCCGGCGCAGAATGCCTCGCCTCGTCCTGCGAGTACGACGGCCCGCAGCGTCTCGTCCGCCGCGAACGACGTGAACGCCTCGTGTACGGCTGCGATCAGCTCGGCGTCGAACGCGTTGCGGCGCGCGGGCCGGTCGAGCCAGACCCGCGCCACCGCGCCCTCGCGCTCGACGGTGAGGCCGCTCACATCCGGAAAACGCCGAAGCGCGGCTCGGGGATGGTCGCGCGCGCCGCGGCGGCCAGGCCGAGGGCGAGGGCGCGCCGGGTGTCGCGGGGGTCGATCACGCCGTCGTCCCACAGGCGGGCGGTCGAGTAGCTCGCATCGCTCTCGTGTTCGTAGCGCTCGACGATGGGTTGCACGAACGCCTCGCGCGCGGCCTCGTTCATCTCCTCGCCCCGGGCGCGCAGAGCGTCGAGCCGCACCGTCAGCAGCGTCTCGGCCGCCTGGCGGGGCCCCATCACGGCAATGCGCGCGTTCGGCCACATGAACAGCAGCCTGGGGCTGAAGGCGCGGCCGCACATGCCGTAATTGCCCGCGCCGTACGACCCCCCGATGACGACCGTCAGCTTGGGCACCTGAGCGCAGGCCACGGCCATCACGAGCTTCGCGCCGTCCTTGGCGATGCCGCCGTGCTCGTAGGCCTGGCCGACCATGAAGCCGGTGATGTTCTGGAGGAAGACGAGTGGGATGCGGCGCTGGCAGGCCAGCTGTACGAAGTGGGAGCCCTTGAGCGCCGACTGGGAGAAGAGGATGCCGTTGTTGGCGACGATCGCCACGGGATAGCCCCAGATGTGCGCAAAGCCGCAGACGAGCGTGTCGCCGTAGAGCGGCTTGAACTCGGCGAAGCGCGAGCCGTCGACGAGCCGTGCGATCACCTCGCGCACGTCGAACGGCGTGCGCTCGTCGGCCGGGATCACGCCAACGAGCTCGTCGGGGTCGGACACCGGCTCCTCCGGCGGGAGCGCCTCGAGCGACGGCGCGCCGGGGCTCCCGAGTCCGGCTACGGCCTCCCGCAGCAGGGCGAGGGCGTGCTGGTCCGAGCTTGCGAGCGCGTCGGCGACGCCCGAGATGCGCGCGTGCACATCGGCGCCGCCGAGCTCCTCGGCGGTCACCTCCTCGCCCGTCGCGGCCTTCACGAGCGGGGGCCCGGCGAGGAAGATCGTCCCGGTCCCCTGCACGATCACGCTCTGGTCGCACATGGCCGGCACGTAGGCGCCGCCGGCCGTACAGGAGCCCATGACCGCCGCCAGCTGCGGTATGCCCTCGGCCGACATGCGCGCCTGGTTGTAGAAGATGCGCCCGAAGTGGTCACGGTCGGGGAAGACCTCGGCCTGCAGCGGCAGGTAGGCCCCGCCCGAGTCGACCAGGTAGATGCAGGGCAGCCGGTTCTCGAGCGCGATCTCCTGCGCCCGCAGGTGCTTCTTGACCGTGAGCGGGAAATACGTGCCGCCCTTGACGGTCGCGTCGTTGGCCACGATCACGCATTCGCGGCCGTGCACGCTGCCGATGCCCGTGACGATGCCGGCGCCGGGCGCCTCGTCGTCGTACAGGCCGAAGGCCGCCAGCGGCGAGAGCTCGAGCCACGCCGTGTCCGGGTCCAGCAGGAGGTCGATGCGCTCGCGCACGGGCAGCTTGCCGCGTCCGCGGTGGCGTTCGAGCGCAGCCGCGCCGCCGCCCGCACGCGCCTCGGCGAGCCGCGCCTGCAACTCGTCGCAGAGCGCGCGCATGCGTTCCTCGCCGCGCTGGTACGTCTCGCCGCGCGGGTCCAGGTGGCTGGTCAGGCGCCCCACTCCTTCGAGTGTAGAGCGGGCGTCCCGCGCCAACGTCCCCCTTGGAAGCTTCTAGCCGACGGGAGTGGCGTCGCTGTGGTGGATGCCGACGCGCCGGTACTCGGGGCCGTGCTCGTACAGGTGGCTCAGAAGCACGGACTTGCCGATGGCCATGGCGCCCCCTGCGTCGTCGGAGTCGATGTAGGCGGACATCACGAGCCGGCGCGTCAGCAGCTGGCTCGTGATCGTCGGTTCCGAGACATAGCCGGCGCCCTCGATCGCGCCCTGGAGGCGCTGGGCGAGGCCGTTGAGGTCGCGGTGCAGGATGCTCGTCGTGCCGATCTGGACGTGGTAGCGCATCACGAGGGGGCGCGGGGCGTGGGAGGGAGGTCGTCGGCCGGGTGTTGCTGCCGGAACGCGCGCCGTCCTGCAAGGCTATCGAGCGTGGTGCCGTAGGCGTCGGCGAGTTGCGAGGCGGAGTCGACGTGGATGAGGCCGCTCGTCTCCCAGCGAATCAGCGTCTCGGTGCTGATTGCGAGACCCTGGCGGGCGAGGATCGCCACCACCTGCCTCTCGCTCAGGCCCGTTCGCTTGCGCCAGGCCTGCCCTGACGCCCAGTCCCCGCACAACTATGCGCGAGGTGCCGACC
>JALYLC010000640.1 GCA_030774435.1 Actinomycetota bacterium | reverse complement strand
CTCGAGATGAGCGCGCGCCAGGTCGGCCCCGACGTCCTCGTCGAGGGCCTGCTGCACCCGTTGCCCTAGGGGGCCCCGCGTACAGTGCCGACGTGTTCACCGGGATTGTGGAGGAGCTCGGGACGATCGCGGCCGTCGAGGGCGATGGCGACGGCCTGCAGCTGCAGATCGAGGCGCCCGCACTCGCGCCGCTCAGCCACGTCGGCGATTCCATCAACGTCTCCGGCTGCTGCCTCACGGTGGTCGCGGTGCGCGGGAGCACGCTCGCCTTCGAGGTCGTGCCCGAGTCGCTGCGCCGCACGGCGTTCGGGGATCTCGCGCCCGGTGCCGCCGTCAACCTCGAGGACGCCCTGCGCGCCGGCGAGCCTTACGGAGGGCACATCGTGCAGGGGCACGTGGACGGCGTCGGGGAGCTCGTCGAGCGCCGCGAGGACGGCATCGGCGCCTGGCTGCGCTTCCGGGCGCCCGACAACGTCCAGCGCTACCTGATCGAGAAGGGCAGTGTGACGGTCGCGGGCGTGAGCCTCACGGTCGCAGAGCTGTACGACGACGGCTTCGCCGTCGCGATCGTGCCGCACACGCTGGCGGTGACGACGTTCGGGACGCTCGCGGTGGGCGATTCCGTCAACCTCGAGGCCGACATGATCGCGCGCTACGTGGAGCGTCTGCTGGCGGCCGCGCCAGCACCCCGCTGATACCCTTTCGGCAGCGCAGGCCCCATGGGCTCCGGCCCCCGTCCGACCGAGGAACCGCATGAGCGAAGTGCCGTCGCCCTTCTGCAGCATCGAAGAGGCGATCGAGGAGATCAGGGCGGGCCGCATGGTCGTGGTCGTCGATTCTCCCGACCGCGAGAACGAGGGCGATCTGTGCATGGCGGCGGAGCACGTCAACGCCGATGCGATCAACTTCATGGCCACCCATGGCCGCGGCCTGATCTGCCTTACCCTGACCCCCGAGCGCTGTGAGGAGCTCGGGCTCCAGATGATGGTGCAGCACAATCAGACGCCCTACGAGACGGCGTTCACCGTCTCGATCGAGGCCCGCGAGGGCATCGAGACCGGCATCTCGGCACAGGATCGCGCGCACACGATCGAGGTCGCCTGCGCAACGGCCACGGGCCCGCGCGACATCATCAAGCCGGGTCACGTGTTCCCGCTGCGCGCCCGCCCGGGTGGTGTGCTCGAGCGCACCGGCCAGACCGAGGCCTCGGTCGACCTCGCCCGGCTCGCCGGCGTGCGGCCCGCAGGCGTGATCTGCGAGGTCATGAAGGCCGACGGGACGATGGCCCGCGTGCCCGATCTCGTGCGATTCTGCGCCGCGCACGGCCTCAAGCTCTGCTCCGTCTCCGACCTGATCGAGTACCGGCGCCGCACGGAGCGCCTGATCGAGCGCCAGTCATCCGTCCGCCTGCCCACGCCGTGGGGCGAGTTCACGGCGATCGGATACCGCGAGCTGATCAGCGGCAAGCAGCATCTCGCGCTCGTGCACGGGGACATCACGGACCGCGAGGAGGTGCTCGTCCGCGTGCACTCCGAGTGCGTCACCGGCGATGTCTTCGGCTCGCTGCGCTGCGATTGCGGCGAGCAGCTGCATCACGCGCTCGAGCAGATCACGGCCGAGGAGGCCGGCGTCGTGCTGTACCTGGCGCAGGAGGGACGCGGCATCGGCCTGCTCAACAAGCTGCGTGCCTACGAGTTGCAGGAGCAGGGGCTCGACACCGTCGACGCCAACCTGGAGCTCGGCTTCGCGCCCGACATGCGCGACTACGGCATCGGCGCGCAGATCCTCGCCGACCTCGGGCTGACCTCGATTCGCGTGCTCACGAACAATCCGCGCAAGATCGTCGGCATCGAGGCCTTCGGGCTGACGGTGACCGAGGAGGTACCGATCGAGGTGGCGCCCCAGGAGCACAACGTCGACTATCTGCGCGCCAAGCGAGACAAGCTCGGACATCGCCTGCACCACCAGCACCTGAGGCTCGACGCCACTCCGAGGCCGGCTGAGCCGCCGGTGTCGTGAGCGTCGAGACGCACGGCGACGGCACGCTCGCGAGTGACGGCGCGAGGGTGCTGGGCGCCCAGCCGCCACCTGGGGGCGCCCGCGTCGCCATCGTCGTCAGCCGGTACCACTCGCTCGTCACGCAGCGCCTGCTCGACGGCGCGCTCGAAGCCGCCCGTGCGCGGGGCGCCGACGCCGACGTCATCCTCTCGCCGGGGGCGTTCGAGCTCGGGATCCTCTCGCTCGAGGCCGCACGCAGCGGCCGCTACGCGGGAGTCGCGGCGCTCGGCTGCGTGATCCGCGGCGACACGTCGCACTACGACTACGTCTGCAGCGAGTGCGCGCGCGGCATCCTGCGCGCCGGACTGGAGACGGGCGTGCCCGTGGCCTTCGGAGTGCTCACGACGGAGACGCCCGAGCAGGCCTTCGCGCGCGCCGGAGGCACCGCGGGCAACAAGGGCTTCGAGGCCGTGGAGACGGCCCTCGACACGGCCGCGGCACTCGCCGCGGTCCGCGCAGGCGCCTACACTAGAGCGCCTTGTGGACCTTGCCGGCCTTGATGCAGCGCGTGCAGACGTACGCCCGCTGAGCGACGCCGTCGACCAGCACGCGCATGCGCTGGAGGTTGGGGTCGAAGCGGCGCCTGGTGGCGGCCATCGAGTGGCTGCGGTTGTTGCCGAAGCCGGGCTTGCGGCCACAGATGGAGCAGACTCGGGACATAGGTCGTCTCGTTCGGATTCGCGGGACCGTGCAGCGGCGGACCGCCGCGTGGATGCCCTGCAGTATGCGCGAGACCGGGCGGCGCCGCAACCGGCGCCGTAACAGTAGGGGCCACGAGCGCTACCATCGAGTCCGATGACCGCTGCGCCCACTGCCGGCGATGCGCTCGCGCTCGTGCGCCTCGCTGCCTCCGGCGCAGCCGGCGCGCTCGCGCGACACGCCTCGCGCATCGATGGCATCAACGTCTTCCCGGTGCCGGACGGCGACACGGGTGCGAACCTCTCGCGGACGGCGCGCTCGGTGCTGGACGCGCTGCAGGCCAATTCGCAGCCCGAGCCGTCCGCGATCGCCCGCGTCGGCGCGCGCGCCGCGCTCCTGGGCGCGCGCGGCAACTCCGGCATCATCCTCTCGCAACTCGTGCGCGGTGCCTGCGACCGCCTCGGCGAGGGCGGGCTGCTGGACGGCCCTGCGGTCGCCGATGCGCTGCGCCGGGCTAGCACGGAGGCAGATGCGGCGCTGCGCCAGCCCGTCGAGGGAACGATCCTGACGGTCGCGCGCGCGCTCGCCGACGGCGCCGAGGCTGCGCGCTCGCCCGATCCGATCGCCACGCTGGCCGCGGGCCTCGCTGCCGCGGAGATCGCGCTCGCGCGCACGACCGAGATGCTGCCCTCGCTGCGGGCGGCCGGCGTGGTCGACGCAGGAGGCGCCGGGCTCGTGGAGCTCGTACGCGGTGCCCTCGCCGCCCTGCGCGGCGAGCCGGTCGCCGAGGCCGCTCCGCTCTGGGAGCACGCCCACGACACGGTCACCGCCGACTATGCGGGCCCGCGCTACTGCACCGGATTCCTGGTCGAGGGCAGCGTCCCGCGCGAGCAGCTCGAGCTGCAGCTCGCCCCGCTCGGTGACTGCCTCGTGGTCGTCTCCGACGGCGAGCTGATGCGCGCCCACCTGCACACCGACGACCCCGGCCTCGCCCTCTCCGCAGCGACCGCGCTCGGAACGCTCTCCGGCGTCGAGATCAGCGACATGTACGCCCAGCGGGACGCGCTCGCCGAGCGGGCGGCTGCGCCGGTCACCGCCCTCGCGGACGACGGGCGCCTGGCCGACGTGCTCGCGATCGTCTCGGGCGGCGGCAACCAGGTGCTCTACGCCAGTCTGGGGGCGCGACTGCTGCTGACGGGCCGCCCGACCGCCGACGAGCTGCTCGACGCCATCCGCACGAGCCCGGCCGGGGGCATCGTCCTGCTGCCGAACGACCCCGGGCTGCAGGTCGTCGCCGAATACGCCGCCCAGGCCGCGCCGGTGCCGGTGTACGTGGTGCCCACGCGCGGGCTCGCGCAGGGCCTTGCCGCGCTCGTCGCCTACCGCACCGACCAGCCCGCCGCGGTGCTCGCGGCGGCGTTCGCGGCAGCGGCCGCCTGGGCGGGGACGGTGGAGGTGCCCGGCGGAGGCAACGATGTCGCCGCGCTGCGCGATGCCGTCGCTCGCGCGCTCGCGCCCGGCTCGACGCTCGTGACGGTGCTGGCCGGCGCGACCGCCGAGCAGGAGGCCCTGGACGCGCTCGCGGACTGGCTGAGCGCGGCGCACCCCGGCGTCGAGCTCGAACTGCACGCGGGCGGACAGGCGCACCCGCGCTACTCCGTGAGCGCTGAATGACGAGCGAGGCGCTGACCGCCAGTGACTGCGCGATCGTGCTCGACTCGACTTCAGACCTGCCCGACTGCCGCGAACGCCACGCCAACATGCGCATGGTGCCGCTGACGGTCCGTTTCGGCGACGAGGAGCTGCTCGACTACGAGGAGATCACCCCGCAGCGCTTCTACGAGCGCCTGGCACGCGATCCGCTGCCACCGCACACCGCCGCGCCGCCGCCCGAGCGCTTCGCGGCTTGTTACCGGGAGCTGCTCGGGCCCGACGGCTACGAGCAGGTGCTCTCGCTGCACCTCTCGGAGGCGCTCTCGGCCACCGTCAGCTCGGCCCGTCTGGGCGCCGCGGAGTTTGGCGGCCGGGTCACGGTCATCGACACCCGTACGGTCTCGATCGCACTGGCCCTGGCCGCCCTCGGCATCGCACGGCGGCTCGAGGCCGGCCCCTGCGCGCTGGCCGATCTCGTCGCCGAAGCCGAGACGTTCCATCGCCGCTCGCGCCTCATCTTCGCGTTCGAGACGCTCGAGTTCCTCCAGCGCAACGGGCGCATCGGCCGCGGTCAGGCGCTGGTCGGCGGCCTGCTGGGCGTGCGCCCGCTGCTCACGCTCGTCGAGGGGGAGATCGACCCGATCGGGCGCGTGCGCGGTCACGCCCGCCTGCTGGCCGAGCTCGAGCGGCTCGTGTGCGAGGACACGCGACCCGACGAGCGGCTGCGCGTCGGCGTCGCGCACGCCCAGGCCGAGACGATCGCGAACGACATCGCCGAGACCGTGCGCAATGCCCGCCCACAGGCCGTGATCGAACTGGTGGCGCCGCTCGGCGCCGTCGTGGGAACGAACACCGGCCCGGGTGGCGCAGGACTCGTGTGGGCGCGCGAGCCCGGCTAACAGCCCTCTTCGCGGCGCTGCGCGCACGGCCGCGCCTGCTGGCCGGCCTCCAGATCGGGGCGGCTGTCGTGCTGCTCGCCTTCCTCGGCTACGAGTTCAGCGACGCCGTGCGGGACGCCTGGCCGCGCCTCCGCCACGCCAACCTCAAGCTCGTCCTGCTCGCGCTCGTCCTGCTGGCGGCCTACTACCTGCTGTTCGTGCTCGGCTGGCAGAGCATCCTGCGCGCCTACGGCATCCGGCTCGGCTACCGCGCGGTGCTGGGGGCGGAGATGCTCTCGATGCTCGCGAAGTACATCCCCGGCGGTGTCTGGACACCGGCGGCGCGCGTCGTGGCGGCCCGGCGCGCGGGCGTCGACCAGACGTCGGTGGTGCTCGCGACGATCCTCCTGGAGGCCGGGCTCTCGGCGGTGGCGGGCGTGATCGTGCTCGCGGCGAGCCTTCCCTTCGTCTCGGGCGTGGACGCCCCCGTCTGGCCAGTCGTCGGGTTCGCGGTGCTGGCCACGGGACTCCTGCACCCGCGCGTGTTCGCGCCGCTCGCGACCCGCGTCCTGCGCCCGCTCGGCGGCGGCGAGATCGCGCCCCTGCCCTGGGGCACAGCCATCGGCGTGCTGCTGTTCTACTGCCTCACGTGGCTGGTCGGCGGCGCGGCCCTGACCGCGCTGCTCGCCGCGGTGGGAGCCCATCCCGGCGCGGCTGCCATCGCCTACCTCGGTGGCGCCAGCGCCGTGGGCGCGATCGTCGCCGTCGTCACGGTGATCTTCCCCTCGGGCCTCGGCGTGCGCGAAGGCGCCGTGGGCGCGTTCATGCTGGCGTTGGCGCCCGACAGCGCCGTCGTCGGCGCAGTCGTGCTCAACCGGCTTGCGATCACGATCGTCGAGGCGCTGCTCCTGGCGGTCGCGGCCGGTCTCTCGCGGGTCCGCCGGCCCTCGTATCCTGCCGCGGAATGACGTTCGCGGTGCCCGCGCGCGAGCGGCCCAAGCCGCGCAGCGCGCCCGATCTCGACCGCCTGGCCGTAGAGGTCGAGGTGCGCACCCAGACGGTCAAGGCCGCGCTCGCGAAGCGCGGCATCCAGACCGCCGGCGATCTGCTCGAGACGCCACCGCGGGCCTGGCGCGACTACTCCGAGGGCGTGACGTCGCTGGGCGACGTCGTCGTGGGCGCGGAGGCCACGGTGCGCGTCGAATTGCTCTCCGTCCACGTGCGGCCGACGCGCCGGCGCAACCTGCGCATCGTCGAGGCGTCCGTGAAGGACGACTCGGGTGCCGCGACCGCGATCTGGTTCAACCAGGGCTTCCTCGCGCGCACGCTCCTGCCGGGGCAGCTCCTGCAGTTGCGCGCCACCGTCCGGGCGGGACGGCGCCTCGAGCTCGCCGTGCGCGAGCACGAGGTCCTGGCGGAGGCGGGGGAGGGGCTGCACACGAGCGGCGTCGTAGCCGTCTACGACGCCTCGCGCACGCTCTCGACCCGCGTGCTGCGCGAGCTCGTCGAGCAGTACCTTCCGCGCACCGAGGCGATCGCCGATCCGCTGCCCGCCGGCGTGCGCATCGGCCGCCGCCTGCCGCTCCGCCGCGATGCGATCGCGGCGTTGCACTCGCCGCGCTCGCCCGAGGAGGCCAAGATCGCGAGCGACCGCCTCGCCTACGAGGAGCTCCTCCTGCTGCAGGTAGCACTCGCCGAGCGGCGCGCCGGCGCACCCCCGGCCGAGGCGCTCGGCCGGCCGGGCGAGCTGCTGCGGCGCTACCACGCCTCGCTGCCGTTCGAGCTCACGCTCGGCCAGAAGCGCAGTGTGCGCGACATCGACCGGGATCTCGCCCGCGGAGGGCGCGCGATGCACCGGCTGCTGCTCGGCGATGTCGGCTCCGGCAAGACCGTGGTGGCGGTGCACGCGATGCTGCGCGCCGTCGAGCGCGAGGCGCAGGCGGCTCTGCTGGCGCCGACGGAGGTGCTCGTGCAGCAGCACGCCGCGACCGTCCGCGGCCTGGTCGAGCCGCTCGGGGTCGAGGTGGCGGTGGTCACGGGCGACTTGCCCGCGGCCGAGCGCCGTGTGCGGCTCCAGCGCATCGCCTCGGGCGACGCCACGCTCGTCGTGGGCACGCACGCCCTGCTGGAGTCGAGCGTCGAGTTCGCGAGCCTGCGGCTGATCGTCGTCGACGAGCAGCACCGCTTCGGCGTCGAGCAGCGAGCCGCCCTCTCCGAGGGCCACGGCGCGCATGCGCTGCACATGACGGCGACGCCGATCCCGCGCTCGCTCGCGCTCTCGCTCTACGGCGACCTCGATCTCACGGAGTTGCGGGAGTTGCCGGCCGGCCGGCGGCCGATCATCACGCGCCGGGTGCGGGCCGAGAAGCGCGCCGACTGCCACGACTGGCTGATTCGGCAGTGGCAGGAGCACCGCAGGCAGGCCTACGTCGTGTGCCCGCTCGTCGAGGGCTCCGAGACCGTGCAGGCGCGGGCCGCCGAGGAGCTGCACGCCGAGCTCGTCAAGACGCTCGCGCCGCTCAACGTCGGCCTCGTGCACGGCCGCCAGAAGGCGGCGGAGCGCGCGGCGACCATGCGCGCGTTCGCCGCCGCGGAGGTGCACGTGCTGGTCGCGACGACGGTGATCGAGGTCGGCATCGACGTCCCCAACGCGACGGCGATGGTGATCGAGGACGCCGACCGCTTCGGGCTCTCGCAGCTGCATCAGCTGCGCGGTCGCGTCGGCCGCAGCAGCGAGCAGTCGTACTGCTTCCTGTTCGAGTCACCCGAGCCGAGCGATCTCGGGCAGCGGCGCCTGGCGGCCCTGTGCGAGCACGCGAGCGGCTTCGACCTGGCCGAGATCGACCTGCGACTGCGCGGCGAGGGCGAGCTCTCCGGCCTGCGCCAGTCGGGCGCGAGCGACCTGCGGCACGCGAGCCTCGCACGCCACCGCCGCC
>JALYLC010000639.1 GCA_030774435.1 Actinomycetota bacterium | reverse complement strand
GCCGCAACGTGTGGGGCGCGACCGACCCGGCGGCGATGGTGCGCGATCTCGTCCAGATCGTGCACGGCGCGGCGGCGCCCGCCTCGTGACGGTGCCGCTCCGGCTGGGCGTCGTCGGCCCGGGCGATGTCGCCGAGCGCGACTACCTGCCCGAGCTGGGGCGGCTCGCGGGCCGCGCCGAGGTCGTGGCGTTTGCCTCGCGCGACGGCGAGCGGGCGCGAGCAGCTGCCGCGCACTATCCCGGGGCACGCGGCTACGCCGGGTATGCGGAGCTGCTGCGCGACCCCGCGGTCGACGCCGTCCTCAATCTCACGCCGATCGGCCTGCACGCCGAGGTCACGCTCGCCGCGCTCGCGGCTGGCAAGCACGTCTACAGCGAGAAGCCGCTGGCAGGCGGGGTCGCCGAGGCGCGCGCGATTCGCGACGCTGCGGCCGCGCGCGCGCGCGTGCTCGTGTGCGCACCCTGCGTGATGCTCTTCCCGCAGGTCGCCCACGCGGCCGAGTTGCTGGCGTCGGGCGCCGTGGGCACGCCGAGCTCGGTGCGCGCCTCGGCCTTCGGCGGCGCGCCGCCCTGGGAGGGCTACGCCTCCGATCCCGCGCCGTTCTTCTCGCCGGACGGCGGTCCGCTCGTCGACATGGCGGTCTACCCGCTTGCCGCGATCGCCGGGCTGATCGCCCCGGTGGCCCGCGTGTCGGCGCTGAGCTCGCGCACCCGGGACGCATTCGTGGTCGCCGACGGACCGGCGGCGGGAGTGCGCGTGCCCGTCGAGGTGGACGACAACTGGCAGCTCGTGCTGGAGTTGCAGGGCGGCGTCCTGGCCTCGGTGGAGGCGAACTTCTGCGCTCAGGAGACGGCAGCGCCCGAGCTCGAGATCCGCGGCGACGCGGGCACGCTCGCGCTCAGCCTGCTCGACGTCTCGGAGCCAGTGCGGCTGTTCGCGGGGGGCGAGTGGCACGAGACGAGCGTTCCGCACGAGCGCGCGGCAGGCCCGGATCACCTGCTCGGCGTCGAGCAACTGGTCGAGAGCGTGGCGAGCGGAGTCGAGCCTTCGCTCTCGGCCGACCGAGCGATCCACGTGCTCGCGGTGATCGCGGCCGCCCGACGCGCGGCTGCCGAGGGCCGCTTCGTCGAGGTCTCGGAGGAGGAGGCACGGACATGACGGGCAAGGATCCCCTGCGCCTGGGAGTGGTCGGCACCGGCGCGATCGCTCTGCGCGGGCTGCTGCCGCACCTCACGCAAGAGGACGTGCAGGACCGCGTGCAGGTTGCGGCCGTGTGCGACCCGGTCCCGGGCCGCGCCGATGCCGTCGCCGAGCGCTTCGGTGTCCCACAGGCGTTCGCCGACCTGGAGACGCTCCTCGCCGAGGGCGGCGTCGATGCGGTCTCGATCGCGTCACCGATCGGGCTGCATCACGCCCAGGCACGCCTCGCGCTCGAGGCCGGGGTGCACGTGCACGTGAACAAGACGCTCTCGACCACCGTCGAGCAGGCCGACGACCTGATCGCGCTCGCGCAGGCGCGGGAGCTCGGCCTGGTCGCCTCGCCGGGCGAGGCACTGCGGCCGCAGCTCCGCCGGATCCGCGAGCTGATCGCCGGCGGCGCGATCGGCCGGCTGGCGTTCGCCGTGTGCGGATGCGCCTTCGGCGCCTACCACGAGCGCGAGGAGCCCGAGCGCCTGGACGCGCCGGGCGGCGCGCCCGTCGACCCCGCCTGGTACTTCCGCAAGCCCGGTGGCGGCCCGATGTACGACATGACCGTCTATGCGCTGCATCAGCTGACGACGGTGCTCGGCCCGGCTCGCCGCGTGACCGCGCTCTCGGGCCAGGTCGTGCCGGTGCGGGAGTTCCTCGGGCGCGCGATCGAGGTGGAGGCCGACGACAACACGATCCTGCTGCTCGACTTCGGCGAGGGAGCGTTCGCGATGGCCTACGGCGCCGCCTCGGCGGGCACGATCATCGAGGACTTCGCCGCCGGGAGCTACTACGGCACGACGGGCGCGATCGTCGGGCTCGAGCTGAACGGCGAGCCGTTCGAGTTCGAGGGTCGCGAGCTGACGACGCACGCGCCTGCCTGGGACTGGGACGCGCAGATGCACGTGCTGCCGCACGTCGTGGGGCTGCACCGCGAGATCGCCGAGTCCCACGTCTTCGAGGACGTGATGCAGCTCGTCGACCTCGTGCGCGACGGCGTGCCGACGGCCGCCAATCCCCAGCACGCGCGGCACGTGATCGACATCATCGAGAGCGGCTACCGGGCCGCCGAGAGCGGCCAGACCCAGACGCTGCGCACGAGCTTCGATCCGGTGTGACTGCCGGCCTCGGCATCGACGTCGGCCTGTCGGGAGTGCGCGCCGCCGTCGTCGACGAGCACGGCGCGCTGCTCGGCTCCGGCCGTGCCGGCAGCCGTCCTCGGCTCAGCGCCGACCGCGCCGAAGCCGATCCGCGCGAGTGGCTGCTCGGGGCGCTCGAGGCCGGTGCCGCCGCCGTGGCCGAGGCAGGCGCGGCAGTCGATGCGATGGCGGTCTCGGCGCTCGGGCCCGCGCCGGTGCTGGTGACGGCCGACGGCGAGGCGGTCTCGCCCTCGCTGCTGTTCGGGCTCGACCGGCGCGCCGAGGAGCAGCGCGCCAGCCTCGGCGTGACCCACGACCACGCCCTGCCGAAGCTGCTGTGGTGGGCCGAGCACGAGCCCGACCGGTTCGCCCGAGCGGCCACGGCGGTCGATGCCGCAGGCTTCGTCGTCGCGGGCCTGTGCGGTGAGCTCGCGATGGACTCGATCACGGCCGAGGCCTACGTCGTCGCGGGCTTCGACCCGCCGCTGCCGCTGCCACGGCCCTGCGATCCGCTGGCGCGCGTCGGCGGGCTTCTGCCCGCCCCGGCCGCGACCCTGGGAGTGACCCCCGGTATGCCCGTGATCGCAGGCACGCTCGACTCGTATGCCGATGTCGCGGGCACCGGAGCGGCGCCCGGCACGGGCTGTCTCCTGCTCGGCTCGACGCTGATCGCCTATGCCGTCTGGCCCGAGCCCGTTTCGGTGCCCGGCCTCGAGCTGCAGCACCAGCCGGCTCCCGGCGTGCTGCTCGGAGGCTCCTCGGTGTGCGGCGGTGCGACGCTCGACTGGCTCGGCGAGTTGCTCGGCGAGGTAGCCGGCGACCTGCAGGCACTGGAGCCAGGCGCGGGCGGGCTCCTGGTGCTGCCGTACCTCGCGGGCGAGAGGACGCCCGTCAACGACCCGCACGCGAGCGGGGCGGTGCTCGGCCTCACCTACGCGACGGCGCGTGACGAGCTGTACCGGGCGTTCGTCGACGCCGTTGCGCTGAGCGCGCTCGACCATGCCGACCGGCTGCGCGCCGGCGGCGTCGACCCGGCCCGCTGGCGCGTCGCCGGCGGCGGCACGCGCAACGCGGCGCTGCTG
>JALYLC010000638.1 GCA_030774435.1 Actinomycetota bacterium | reverse complement strand
GAGAACACCCGCCCGCTGTAGGGCCGGCGGTCACAGTACGACGCGATCGCGAAGTAGACGTGCCCGTTGCCGAGCGCGATCGCACCCCAGACGTGCTCGTGGAACTGGTCGATCGGGAGCTGGATGGGCCAGCCGCCGCGCGGCGCGCCCGTCTGGACGCTGAGAGCCCACAGCTTGTCGGTGGCCGCCACGTAGATGTAGCCGCCGGCGGGGTCGTACACCGGCGTGCCCGTGACGCCGAAGACGCCCTTCGGCATCTGCAGGCAACCGGTGCTGATCGAGCCGAGCTCGCGCGTCCAGAGCGCCTTCCCGGTGCGCGCGTCGAACGCCGAGACACGGCCCGACTCGCTCGCAGTGACGTAGATGTCACGGCGCTTGCCACCGCTCGCGATTTTCGTGAGATAGAGCGGCTGCGCGGCGCCGACGCCGCCGAGCGGCCGCGACCAGGCCAGCTTCAGTCGCTTGGCGTTGGCGGTCGTGAGGGCCGACGACGAGGCGCGCGACTGCCGCACCGGGCTGTTGCCCCAGGTCGTCCAGCCTGCGCCGCCCGTGGCTCCGGCGGCGCCCCCGGCGCCCGCGGGCAGCGAGATGGCCAGGAACGCGGCAGCGAGCACTGCCGCGGCGCGCATCCGCGCCGTGATCTCTGGACGTCCCGCCACCGCCGCGACGATAGCGCGGCTCCTGGACCGCGGCTCCGCAGGCGGATAGACTCCCCCCAATGGAGAGCCTGACGTCGACGGTCGAGGAATACCTCGAGAAGCTCTTCTGGATGAACGAGGCGGGCATCGACCCGACGCAGGCCAACCTGGCCCGCGCGGTCGGCGTCTCGCAGCCGACGGCCCTCGAGATGGTGCGGCGACTCGTGGACGACGGCTTCGTCACGCGCGACGACCGCAAGCGCCTGACCTTCACGGCGATCGGCCGGCAGTCGGCGAGCCGCATCGTGACGCGCCACCGGCTGATCGAGGCCTTCCTCGTGCAGGTCTTCGGCATCCCCTGGGACGAGGTGCACGAGGAGGCCCATTCCTTCGAGCATGGCATCTCCGAGAACCTCGAGGAGCGCATGCGCGCTCTGCTCGTCGGCGTCACGACCTGCCCGCACGGCCACCCCATCGGCGACGCCCCGCGCGAGCCGGGCGTCCCGCTCGTGACCGTCCCGGTCGGCTCGAAGGTGCGCGTCCTGCGACACGAGAACGAGGCCGAGGAGCTGCTGCACAGCTTCAAGCTGGCAGGCATCGAGCCCGGCGACTCGATCGAGCTCACCGGGCTGACCGGCGAGTCGCTCGAGCTGCTGACGCCGGCCAAGGGCGCGACCACTCTCAGCATCCCCGAGTCGCGAGCCGTGACGGTCGCGGTGGAGGAGAGCGGCGACGGCCCCGTCGCCGAGGTGGACGTACCGGGCGCCGCGGTGGCGCTGCACACGTCCTGGGGCCGCTGAAGCGCTCTACCCGAGAACGGTGTCGTAGATCAGGAAGACGTTGAGCGAGACGATGACCCCGACCACGAGATAGGCGGCGAGGTTCGTCAGGCGGCGGTTCACGAGGTCGCCCATGAGCTCGCGATTGCGGCAGAAGATCACGAGCGGGATGAGCGCGAACGGAATACCGAACGAGAGCCCGACCTGTGAGATGACGAGCGCGCTCGAGGGGTTGATGGCTGGGATCGCGAGGACGATGAGCGCGGGCGCCATCGTGATGATCCGCCGCAGGAAGAGCGGGATCTGGCGGTTGATGTAGCCCTGCATCACGACCTGTCCCGCGAGCGTGCCGACGCTCGAGGACGAAAGGCCCGAGGCCAGCAGCGTGATGCCGAAGATGACGTCCGCGTGGCCGCCGACGATGCTCCCGAGTCCGCGATAGGCCTCGTCGATATCACCAATGCCCGTCAGGCCCCGGGAGTGGAAGATGCCCGCGGCCATGATCAGCATCGCCATGTTCACGAGCCCGGCGATCGACATCGCGATCACGACGTCGATCTGCTCGAAACGGAAGATGCGCCGGCGCTCGTCCGCATTGGCCCCGATGACGCGGCGTTGCGTGAGCGACGAGTGGAGGTAGATCACGTGAGGCATCACGGTCGCGCCGAGGATCCCTGTGGCCAGGAGCACGCTCTCGGAATCTGCGAACCGCGGCGTGACGAGTCCCTTCAGCGCCGCACTGCCGTCGGGATGTGCGTGCAAGATCTGGAACAGGAAGCCCGCGACGATGACGCCGACGAGGACGGTGATGACGGCTTCCAGGTGTCGGACGCCACGTAGCTCGGCGCTGAGAATCGCGAACGTGACGAAGCCCGTCAGCACGCCGGCAGGCAGCAGCGGCATGCCGAAGAGCAGATGGAATCCGAGAGCTGCGCCGACGAACTCCGCCAGATCGCACGCCATCGCGACCGCCTCGGCCTGCAGCCAGAGGAAGATGCGCATCGGCTTGGAGAAGGCCTCGCGGCTGACCTCGGCGAGGTTGTGGCCCGTGGCGATGCCGAGCTTTGCGCTCATCGTCTGGATCAGCATCGCCATGAGGTTCGAGACCAGGATGACCCAAAGCAGGAGGTAGCCGTACTTGGAACCCGCGGCGATGTTCGTCGCGAAGTTGCCCGGATCGACATACGCGATGGCCGCGATGAAAGCGGGACCGAGGAACGGCCACAATCCCCGCAGGCCGCGCCGCTTCTCGGCGAGGGCGCGTTGGGCCGCCTCCAGCACCTTCTGCTCGCCGGGCAGTGCGACGGCGGGCAGGTCGGTGCGGAGAGGATTCACGCGCTCCCGCCGATGCGGATGCGCTCCGCGAGCTCTCGGGAGATGGCGTGCCGCTCGCCGGCCACCTCGACGGTCAGCGGCCCGTCGAAGGGGGCGTGCGCCAGCATGACGACACGCTCGTCGGGGACGAAGCCGAGCTCGGCGAGGTAGCGCAGGAGCCCCGGGTCGCCGTCCGGGACGCGCCGGATCACGGCTTCGGCGCCGCGTGCGAGCTCACTCAGGGGGCGGTCGTCGTCCTCGGCCAGCTCGAGCTCGGCCGTGGGGATCGGATCGCCGTGCGGATCGCGCGTCGGGTGGCCCAGCGCCGCGTCGATGCGCGCCTCGAGCGCCTCGGAGAGGTGATGCTCGAGGCGCTCGGCCTCCGCGTGCACCTCGTCCCACGAGAGCCCGAGCGCCTGCATCAGGTAGAGCTCGAGCAGGCGATGGTGGCGGATGACCTCGAGTGCCGCCTGCGTCCCGGCCTCGGTCAGCGCGACGCCGTGGTAGGGCTCGTGACTCACGAGGCCGACGCTTGCAAGGCGTTTGATCATCGCCGTGGCGGATGCAGCCGTCACGCCGAGCCGCTCGGCCAGTGCGCTCGTGGTCACCGCGCCGCTGCGATCCAGCATCCAGATCGCCTTCAGGTAATCCTGGACCGTCTCCGTCATGACCAGCATGAACCTGATGTTAGACGACTCTAAATCTTACAGTCAAGGAGACTGAACCTGGTTTTGCGGGCCGTCTGAAGCAGCCCGCGCCCGAGCGTCCGGTTGCCTACTCCACGACGAACGCGATGACCGCCTCGGCCTGTCGCGCGGTGGCCTCCGCAGCGGCGCGGGTCGCGCCAGTCGCGAGCACGAAGCCCGCTCGATCGGGACCCCGCAGCAGAGGCTCGATCAGCATGCCGGGCGCGGGGTACGCATACGCGAGCTCCACGCCGGGAAGCGCGCGGGCGTCGGCGAGGCCCTCGACCCGGCGCAGCCGGCCGGGGGGCGCGATCAGGAAGCGCACGACTGCAGCTCGCTCGCGCACGGGCTCGAGCGATCCGGGGGGCCGGCCGAGCGCCGCCAGCACGGCCGCGCCGCTCAGGTCGACGCCGAGTGCCGCCGTGCACAATTCGCC
>JALYLC010000637.1 GCA_030774435.1 Actinomycetota bacterium | reverse complement strand
CCGCCAAGGCCGAGCGGTGGCCGGAGCGGTGACGGGGCGGGCGCGCGCTGTGGTGGTGGCCGTCAGGCGGTGGCCGGGGCGCGGTAGAGCTTGAGGAGGTTGTGGGTGGCGGCGATGAGCTGCCATTCGGCCTGGCAGGCTTGTAGGCCGCGTCTGGCGAGCCGGTCGATGCCGCGTAGGTGCTTGATGTGGCCGAAGACGGGCTCGATGATCTGCTTTCGTCGTCGGTAGAGCGCGTCGCCTGGTTCGCTGGCGAGGATCGCTTTGATGCGCTCGGCTTGGGCGCCTTGTTTGGGCGCCTTGCGTCGCGGGGTCTTGCGGTGTTCGGCGGCTGGGGCGACGATCGGGTTGAGACCTTGGGCGTGCAGCGCGGCGATCTGCGCGGTGTTCCAGTAGCCGTTATCGGCGAGCACCGCGTCGAGCGTGTCGGGCAGCCCGGCCGCCTCGAGCTGATGGCCCGCCGCGGTGGTCATCGGCTCGAGCTGGCGGCCGTCGGCGGCACTGTTGGTGATCTCGGCAGCGATGATCACCTGGCCCTCGGCGACCACGAGCTGGCCGTTGTAGCCCTGGATCAGCGCGCCCTTGTCGCGCTGGACGCGGCTGTCCAGATCGGTGAGGTTGCGCTTGGAGGCAAACAGCGCGTCGTCCTGCGGCGGCTTTGACGGCGGGCGTCCGCGCACCCGCCGGCCGGTCGTTTCGTGATGCTCGCGATGACGCTTTGCCTTGGCGTCGTATTCGGCTTGGCGGGCGGCGTGCTCGGCCTCGAGCTCGGCCTTCGCGCGCGCCAGCGCCTGCCGGCGCGTCCTCGGGTTGGCCAGCTCGTCGGGCAGCTCGTCGCCGCGCGCGTGGCCGTAGAGCTCGTCCTCGGCCGCGTCGATCTCCGCAGACTCACGGAAGTAGCGCTCGACGTCGGCGCGGATCGCCTCATAGCAGCGGTTGGCGTCCAATGACGCGTTGGCCTGAAGCTTGGTGCCGTCGACCGCGACCGTCCCCACCGACACCAGCCCCGCCCTGGCGCAGAGCACCAGCACGTCGCTGAACAAGCCGGCCAGCGCCTGCTCGTGACGAACGCGGAAGCGGGCGATCGTCGTGTGATCCGGAACCCGGTTGGCGGTGATAACCCGAAACGCGACGTCCTCTGTACAGCGCCGCTCGATCGCGCGCGTCGAGCGTTCCCCGACCGCATAGGCGTAGAGAAACAACGCGATCATCATCGCCGGCTCATGCGCCGCGCGGCCCTGCCCATCGGCGCGATAGGCCCGATAGAACGCAGCCACATCCATCTCCCCGACGGCCTCCAACACGAACCACGCCAAATGCCCCGCCGGCAACCACTCCCGCAAGCTCGGCGGCAACAACAGCTCCTGCTCGCGATCACACGACATGAAGTTCTGCGCCATCGCGACAGCGTCTTAAACCGCCCGGACAGACCCCGAGTTACGCAACAGCCACTGAGGCTCAGCAAGTCGCCTCACGAGCCCCACGGGGGCGTCACGGCGTCCATGAGCAAGGCTGGGTTTCACGGAGGCTCTGAAGCGAGGATTCTGTCCTCGGGTGAGGAGACGCTCCGTCGTCATGGCCCGTCCAAGGAAGTATCCGCCCGAGCTGCTTGATCGCGGCGCGAGGGTGGTGATCGAAAGCGGCCGTCCGATCGCGCATGTCGCGCGCGATCTCGGCGTGCCGTCGGAGACGCTGCGCCGGTACGTGCGCCAGATCGAGGCTAACGAGGGCTTGCGCCCGGATCTTCCGAGCAGCCAGGAGCGCGAGGAGATCAAGGCGTTGCGCAAGGAGGTCTACGAGCTGCGGCGAGCCAACGAGATCCTCAAGGCCGCCTCGGTGTATTTCGCGACCGAGCTCGACGCAGACCGAACGAAGTGAGCGCGTTCATCGATGAGCACCGCGCGCGCTTCGGCGTCGAGCCGATCTGCCGGACCCTGGGCGTGTCGGCGTCCGCCTACTATCGGCGCGTCAGCGGCGAGCGCTCCGAGCGCGCCGTCCACGACGAACGGCTCCTGGACCGGATCGGGGAGATGCACGCCGCCAACTACTACGCCTACGGCTACCGGCGGATGTGGAAGGCGCTGTTGCGCGCCGGCGAGGACGTCGGCCGCGATCGCGTCAAGCGCCTGATGCACGTGCACGGCATCCAGGGC
>JALYLC010000636.1 GCA_030774435.1 Actinomycetota bacterium | reverse complement strand
CTGTCGTCACGGACGCTCTTCTACGCGCTTTCGCCGTCCGGCTCGAGCTGCAGCGAGAGCGAGTTGATGCAGTACCGCTGGCCGCCCGCCTCGCGCGGCCCATCGAGGAAGACGTGCCCGAGATGCGACCCGCAGTTCTTGCAGGTCACCTCGGTGCGAACCATGCCGTGCGAGTGGTCGTCCGTCAGCTCGACGCTCGCGGCCGTCGCGGGCTCGGTGAAGCTCGGCCAGCCCGTGCCGGAGTCGAACTTCGTCTCCGAGGAGAACAGATCGGCGCCGCAGGCGGCGCACTGGTACATGCCGTGCTCCTTGGAGTACACGTACTGCCCGCTGAACGGGCGCTCGGTACCGCGGCGGCGCAGGATCTCGTACTGCTCGGGCGTCAGCTTGGCGCGGAACTCGGCCTCGGTATCGACGTTTGCATCAGGCATGCTCTCGCCTCTCGTCAGTGTTGAAATCACAGATCGGACTGCAGTCTCTCGGGATCGCGAAACGTTGCAGGATCTGCCTGCAGATTACCCGCCCGCGCTGAGCGCGAGCAGGGGCGGCTCGCCGTCTCCGGCGCGCCGCCGGTTGACCTCGGCGACCGCAGCGACGAGGGCGGCGTGCTGCTCCGGGCACCGCTCGGCGAACTCGTGCAGGCCGTCGAGCTGCAGCGTCAGCACCGTGCCGCGCGGGACCGCGTAGCGGGGTGCGCCCGGAGCGCGGTCGCTCTGCACGAGGCACTCGACCCACGCGTCGGTGCCCCGGCCGCCGTGTGGCGGCAGCTCGAGCGTTCCTTCGACCACGGCGTGGAACGAATCCCAGTCGGCGGCCTCGTGCAGCGGGATGCGCACGACCGTCGCCACGAGCTGCGCGATGTCGGGGTAGTCGAGCACGAAGCCGTGGGGCGTCAGGAGGATGCTGCGCTCGAAATCGGCCTCCGGGCTGCGGAAGCGGATGCGATCGCCGCCCAGCGGCTCGTAGATCTGGTGGTCGCGGTGGACGGTCAGGTCGGGGACGGAGACCCAGGCGACGTCGATCTCGAAGGCCTGGCCGTTCCCCCGCAGACGGTCGCGGAGCACCGGCATCGCGTTCGTCAGCGGCGAGAAGCCCAGGTCGCAGTCGAGTGCGCCGTCCAGCTCGGGGCTTCGGCGGCGCGCAAGCGTCAGCTCGGGGCCGTTCGTCACGCTCACCGCGAGGCGCTCCGTGACGTAGCCCGAGCTCGTCTCGAGCTCGTAGGAGAGGTCGTAGCTCGGATCGCCGGCACACCACTGGCGCCCGCGTGCGCGCAGGCTGGCGTCGTCTGCGAGCCCGATCCAGGCGATCTCGCGCCGTCGCTCCGCCGGCAAGGCCCAGATCAGCGCGAACGCCCCGAACGGCCGTCCGCCCTCGATCCCCGGAAACGGCTCCCGCACCCGGTCAGCCTACCGCGGAGCTCTTCTTCTCCTCGGCATGAGGCGCCGGCACGACCACGACCGGGATGTGCGCGTGACGGGCGCACTGGTCGCTGACCGATCCGAGCACCAGCCCGATGAAGCCGCCGTGTCCGCGAGCGCCCACGACCAGCAGATCGGCATCCTTGCTCTGGTCGAGCAGGACCTGCGTGCTGCCGCCCTCGATCGTCTCGCAGCGCACCGCGACCCCGGGCGCGGCCGCCGTCGCCTGCTCGCGGGCGGTCTCGCAGATGCGTGCGGCGATCGTCTGCGACGCCTCGACGGAGGCCTCCACGCCTACGTCGCTCGGCGTGTACCAGGGCGAGGGGTAGGCCGCGAGCCCCGGCGTCCAGGCGTGGATCACGTGCAGCTCGGCGTCGCGCAGTGCGGCTTCACGAGCGGCCCAGGCGACGGCCGCGCAGGCGCTCTTCGAGCCGTCGGTTCCGACCACGATGCGTCCCATGCGCCACTCCAATCCTCGTGTCAGAGAGCACAGTGTCGCGCCCGGGCGCACGCTTGTGAAGGACCTGCCCGGGGGATGCTCGCGTACTGCCTGCATGAACCGTCGAGAACTCCTGATCGCCGCCGCCGCGACCCCGGTCGCCCTGGGCTGGCCGACCGCCGCGCGCGGCTCTACGCGGCGGGCACGAGGCGGCACGCTCGCGCTCGCGACCGCCGACACCGAGGATCGGATCCTCGCCGTGCGGCTCACCGACATGCGCGTCGTGCGCTCGCTTGCCGTGCCGCACGAGCCACACGGCATCGAGGCCGTCGACCTGCTCCGCAGCGCGCTCGTGATGAGCAACGAGTCGGGCACCGTCACGGTGCTCGACGCGACCGTCCCGAAGGTGCGCAGGGTGCTGGAGGGATTCTCCGGCCCGCGCTACGCGGCGGGGCATCCTCGCGGCCAGTACGCCTACGTCAGCGACGACCTGGCCGGGCAGGTCGTCGCGATCGATGTGCCGGCCGCGCGCGTGATCGGCCGGGTCGAGGTGGGGGAGGGGGCACGGCACATCTCGATCTCGCCGGACGGCACCCGCGTGATCGCCTCGCTCGGCTCGAAGGCGCCCAGGCTCGCGCTCGTCGACGTCAGCCGACCCCAGCGCCCGCGCCTCGTGCGCACGTTCCCAGCCGACGACCTCGCCCACGACGTCGGCTTCACCCCGGACGGGGAGCACGCCTGGATCAGCTCGGGCGTCGACCGGCGCCTGGCGGTGCACGACGCGCGCACGCTCCGTCCGTTGCACGCCGTGCCCGGCGATGCGCCGCCCCAGCACGTTACGTTCGACGACTACCTGCAGCGCGTGTATGTCGCCAGCGGCGACAGCGGGACGCTGCGCACCTACCGGCTGGCAGACGCCAAGTTGCTGCGCACCAGTCGCGTGACGACGGGCTCCTACAACATCTGCGCGCTCAGCGGCCGCGTGGTGACGCCGTCGCTCGACAACGGCCGGATCACGCTGCTCGACTCCAGGGGGCTGCGCAGCGCTCACGTCGCGCCGCACGCGCACGATGCGTGCATCGTCGTCGTCGCTTGAGCGCGCTCTTTCGACGTTCTCAGCTGTTGGCCTGCATGGCGCCCATCACGTCCAGGCGCGCCTTGAAGGCCATGTAGCCGGAATCGAGCGGGATGACCGTGCCCGTCATGCGCCGCGACTCGTCGCTCGCGAGGTAGACGACGAGCGGCGCGATCTCCTCGGGGGTCGGGATCTCGAGCAGGTGCAGTTGCTCGATCGTCGCGCGCGAGGCGTCGTCCTCGAGCCAGACCTTCTGTGGCTCCGTCGAGACGAAGCTGGGCGCGATTGCATTGACGCGGATGCCATCGGGCGCGAGACCCGCGGCCAGCGAGCGGGTGAGCGCGGTCACGCCGCCCTTGGCCGCGGTGTAGGAGTCGAGGCCGGCGCACCCGACGAGCGCGTCGACAGTGCTCGAGAGGATGATCGAGCCGGAGCCTTGCGTCAGCATCTGGCGTCCCGCGTACTTGACGACGCGGAACGTGCCGGTCAGGACGAGGTCGATCATGCGCGCCCAGACGTCCTCGTCGAGCTCGGTCAGACGGCGGTCCCGAGTGTTCACGAAGGGCACGTCGACGGCGCAGTGGTAAACGGCGTCGACTCGCCCGAAGTGCTCCACCGTCGTCGCCACCATGCGCTCGACGCTCGCGGTGTCGCAGACGTCGACGGCCACCGCGACACCGCTGCAGCTCCCGGCGACGATCTCGGCGCGCGCGAGGTCGATGTCGGCCACG
>JALYLC010000635.1 GCA_030774435.1 Actinomycetota bacterium | reverse complement strand
CTGCTGGGCCGCAGCCTGCTGCTGCCCGACCCCGAGATCGCGTGGTTCCCCAGCGCCCTGCGGGCCGGGACGCGCGCGGTGCGCGAGCGGAGCATCGACGTCGTGCTCTCCACCTCGCCGCCCAACTCCGTGCACGTGATCGCCGCTGAGATCGCGCGACGCGCCGGAGTGCCGCACGTGGCCGATTTCCGCGACTCCTGGCTCGCCAATCCCCACCGGCGCTACGAGCGGCGCAGCGTGCGCGCCAAGCGCGCGGTGGAGGCGCGCATCGCGCGCCGCGCGCTTCGGCGGATCGCCGCTGTGAGCGCCGTGACGCCCTCGATCGCCGAGGAGGCGGCCGCGCTCGTCCCGGCCGGCAGGGACGTGCGCGTGGTCGCCAACGGATGCGACTTCGACGAGTTCGAGGGGCTCGCGTACCGGCGCGGCGAGCGCATGCGCATCGTGCACGCCGGGTCGTTCTTCGGCCAGCGCTCTCCGCGGCCGTTCCTCGACGCGTTCGCGGCGCTGCTGCGCGCGCGGCCGGAGTTGCACGACCGTGTTCAGGCCGCGTTCCTGGGCGAGCTGCGGCCGGCCGATCGCGAATGGGCGCTCGGCCTCGGCCTCGGCGACGCGCTCGCGCTCGAGGGCTTCCGGCCGCACGCCGAGGCGCTCGCCGCCATGCGCGCGGCCGACGTCCTGCTGCTGCTCGTCCCGCGCGCGGGTGGCCGGGGCCTCTCGGTCGTCTCCGGCAAGGTCTACGAGTACCTGGCCGCGGAGCGGCCCATCGTCGCCCTCGTGCCGCCGGAGGGGGACGCGGCCACGCTGCTGCGCGACACGGGCTCGGCCTGGATCGCCGACCCGGACGACGAGAGCGCGATCGGAGCCGCGCTTGCTGAGGCGGTCGTGGCCTGGGAGGGGGATCGCCTCGGTGAGCGGCGGCTTACGCTTGAGTGGCGCGAGCGCCTGGATCGACGCACGCGCGCCCGTGAGCTGGCCGAGTTGCTGCAGTCGGTCAGGCCGGACCGCAGCCGAGCCTGAACACGCGGTAGCCCCCTGCGCGGGAGACGGCCCGGAACGGGTGCCGGTGCCGGAGCTCGGTGACCAGGCTCCGCAGCAGGATGCTCCCTGGCCCGGTCATTCGTGCGTCCTGCGTCACGACGTAGGTGCGGCAGCGGACGTCGCGCGCGGCGCGCAGCAGCGTGCGTCGCCGCGCGAGCGGCAGGCCGTCCTGCTCGGGCGTGCCGATCGGCAGGATGTCGGAGCGGTCGAGGCGGATCAGCGTCTCTGTCGCCACGGCCGGCTCGACGGCGACGAGCAACGGGGCCTCTCCCGGCACGCTCCGGCGCACGAGCGCCTCGACGGTTCGCGTGCGCGGGTTGATGACCGGCAGATCGGTGAGGGCGCGCACCCTCTGCGCGAGCCCGCGGCCGCCGGTGGCGGTGTGGACGCCGGCGACGAGCGCGGAGTCGGGCGCCTTGTCCACCAGCTGCGGCAGCTGCTGTGCGATCAGGAGGGCGGCGCAGACGCCGGCCAGCGCCACGCCCGCCACGGCAACCGGATTGCGCTCGCGGGCCCAGGCCCGCCAGGCCAGGGCGGTCCAGAGCGTCACCATCGCGACGAACGGCGGCGCGACGTGCGTGAGGTTGTTCGGATGCGAGCGGCCGAGGAAGTAGGTGAGCGCGACCGCGGCGAACGCGCCGAGCGCGGCCAGCGGCACGATTGTCGAGGGGCGGCCGAGCTTGCTGCCGCGCCCACGGACGGCCATCAGGAAGGTGGCCGTCAGCGAGGCCACGCAGAGCGCGCCCATGAGGTAGCCGAGCGACCAGCCGGGCACCGGCAGCTGCCCGAAGCCGGCGACGGAGTAGAGCCGCAGGAAGTCGAGGTAGCCGCCGATCTGGGGCAGCCGGCCGCGCCCGATCTCCGTCGCCGTGACGAGCAAGGCGATTGCCGCGATCGCCGCGGCAGCGCCCGCGCCGAGGTGGGCGGCGGCACAACGCAGTCGGCGCCCGTCGGGGCGTGTCAGGGCCGCCGCGATCACGCTGACGGCAAACGTCGCGACGGTATAGAAGGCGGTCTCGAAGCTCCAGACCGCGGCCACGCCCACCAGGAGGTAGGCGACCACCAGCGGCGCGCGCTCCGGCCAATCGCGGCGGAAGGCGACGGCGAGCGCGCACACGAGTAGCCAGGGGATGCCGAAACGCAGGAAGCCCGTGCTCGGGTACTGGCCCGACCGGCCGATCGTGGCGATCGAGCTCGACATCAGCGCCGCGAACGTGCCGATCGCGGCGAACGCGAGCGAGCGAGTCGCCACGCGGAGCACGACATACACCGCCAGGATCAGGACCGAGTTCAGGATGCCCAGGACGAGCACGAACGTCCCGTAGCCGAACGGCAGCGGCGCCAGGATGGCGGCCAGGAAGTAGATGACGGCGACGCCGTACTGCGAGTAGTCCTCGACCAGCATGTAGCGCCCGTGCCGGATATCGTTGGCCGGGCCCAGATAGAAGTCCTGATGGCTCGTGAGCACCTGGAACGAGACGTCCCACGCCAGCAGCGCCAGCAGCAGCGGGATGAGGACTCCGAGGGCGAGCCGCGCGCGCGGGTGCAGCGCGCGCCGGCGCAGCGCGAAGACGACAGGGAGAGCAACCGCCAGCAGCAGGAGCGTGAGGACGATCACGTCGGACCCGTGCGAGGCGCTCGGCAGGAACGCGGCAATGCCGAGCGCCCCGGCGGCCGCGAGCGCAGCCGTCGCAAGGGCGCGCGCGTTCCGATGTCCGGCGAGCGCGTCGAGCCTGCGCCTTCCGAGCGCGGGCAGCAGCGCGAAGGGAGCCGCAGCGAAGAACAGCGAGGCCGGCAGCGACCCTACGGCGCGCGCCAGTGCGAGCGCTGCGCACAGGGCCAGTACGGCGCAGGGCGCGGCTCCGGTCAGCGCGCGCCGCGCGGCGGGTGTGTCCGCGGCACTGAGCAGCCGTCCTGCGCCGAGCACCGCGAGCGGCGCCACGACGCCGAAGCCGGCCAGCCACCAGATCGCCTCGAGGGTCTCGCTGTGTGAGGCGATCAGCAGCAGCGCGCCGAACACGACGGCAGCTGCGGCCAGCGCGAGCGTCGCAGCGAGTGTGGCTGCTGCTGCGACCTCGGAAGCGGTGTGAGGCGGGCCGGTTGGAGACGTGCTCGAGGAATCGTGGACACCCGGGCTGTCCTTGACGGCACCATCGAATGGATTCGTCGCTCTCATCCCGCTCTCAACTTAGGCCCCGTCTCAGTAGGGCGTGTGGGTCTGGCGTGTGGCGAGGGTCGTCTGCGGCGCGATCGGCCCGCGGTTCGATCAGGACGATCTCACGAGGGTCGATCGCGTTCCAGACGGCGCTCGACGCCGCCAGGCACCACGCCATACGGAGGCGGGGCCGTAGTCGGGAAGCGGAAAAAACCTCTGCTATAGGTTTGAAAGCAGCCCGGGACGCGGTGAGATCTCCGCGCTGCTCGGAACCTAGTGAGACGGTCAGCGCGAGGGAGTTTTCTTGTCTCGAGCAGCAGCGACGGCGGCGGTCCTCAGCGACCGGATCCGCCGCATCGTGATCGAGCAGTCGAAGCGTGCGAACGTCGGGCACATCGGCTCGAGCCTGTCCGTGGCCGACATCCTCGGGACGTTGTATGCGGGCGTCCTGCGCGGTGCCGGGCCGGACGACCCCGAGCGCGACCGCATGGTGCTCTCCAAGGGCCACGCGAGCCTGGCGCTGTACGCCGCGCTGCACGAGACCGGCATGATCGACGCCGACGAGCTCGCGAGCTTCTGCGTCGACGGCAGCCGGCTCGGCACCCATCCCGATCACATCGTCGCCGGCGTCGACTTCTCCACCGGCTCCCTCGGGCACGGGCTCTCGCTTGCGACGGGCTCGGCGCTCGCCGCCCACCTCGCGGCCAGCTCCCGCCGCACGTTCGCCCTCATGAGCGACGCCGAGTGCAACGAGGGCTCGGTCTGGGAGGCGGTCATGTTCGCGGCGCACCACCGCTTCGGCAACCTCGTCGTGATCGTGGACGTCAATGGCCAGCAGGCGCTCGGCTACACGCACGAGGTGCTCGACCTCTCGCCGCTCGAGCAGCGCTGGGATTCCTTCGGCTGGGACGTCCACACCGTCGACGGGCACGACCACGCGGCGCTCCGGCAGACGATCGACTCGCTCGCCCTCGGGCATGCGAAGCCCCACGTGCTGCTCGCACAGACCGTCTTCGGCCACGGCGTCTCGTACATGGAGCACGAGATCCGCTGGCACTACCTGCCGATGGACGACGGCCAGTACGCGAGCGCGCTCGCAGAGCTCTCCGCCGTCGAGGCCGCGCGAGGGATCGCCGCGTGAGAAAGGCGTTCTTCACCGCGCTCACCGAGCTCGCGGACTCCGATCCCCGCGTGCTGTTGCTGACCGGCGACCTCGGCTTCATGGCAGTCGAGCCGTTCGCGGAGCGCCATCCCGATCGCTTCATCAACGTCGGCGTCGCCGAGCAGAACATGGTCGGCATGGCCACGGGCCTGGCCGAGGCCGGCTATGTCCCGTTCGTCTACTCCATCGCGACGTTCGCCGCGCTGCGCTCGTACGAGTTCATCCGCAACGGCCCGGTGCTCCACGACCTCCCGGTGCGGATCGTGGGCGTCGGTCCCGGCCTCGACTACGGCCCGAACGGCATCACCCACTGGGCGCTCGAGGACGTGGCCGTGTTGCGCCCCCTGCCGGGGCTGGCCGTGATCGCACCCGCCGACGACCCGCAGACCGCGAGCGCGGTGCAGGCCACGGCCGCGCTCACGGGCCCGGCCTACCTGCGGCTCGCGCGTATGGGGCCGGCGATCGCGGGGCTCGACGGCCGCTTCGCCCTGGGTCGCGCGCACGTGCTCGGCGACGGCTCGGACGTGGCGCTCGTCGCGCTCGGCAACATGGCCTCCACCGCCGTGGAGGCTCAGGCCTTGCTGGCCGCCGACGGCGTGGCTGCCCGCGTCGTGATCGTCTCCTGCGTCAGGCCCGCGCCCACGCATGACCTCGTGGAGGCGCTGGCGGACGTCCCGCTCGCGATCTCGATCGAGTCGCACTACGTCGACGGCGGCGTCGGCTCGCTGACGGCCGAGGTCGTCGCGGAGAACGCGCTCGCGACGCGCCTCGTACGCGCCGGCGTGCGCCGCTCGCCCGCGGGCGAGACGGGCAGCGCGGAGTTCCTGCACGAGCGCCACGGGCTCTCTGCCGCCGCACTGGCGGGCACGGCGCTCGACCAGCTCGCGCGCAGGCCCCTGCCGCTGCGGCGCTCTGCATGAAGCCCGGCGATCGCGTCCGCTCGCTGCAGGGCCCGATCCTGGTGCTCGGGGCCAGCGGCTTCGTCGGCGCCAACCTGGCGCGCAGCCTGCTCGAGCACCGCGCAGACGTCATTGCGACCACCAGCCGCACGCCCGCCTGGCGGCTCGAGGACCTGCCCGCCCGCAACGTGCGCGAGTTCGATGCGCTCGTCGCGCTCAACCTCGACCGGATGCTCGACGAGGTGCGCCCGCGCACGATCTTCAACTGCATCGCGTACGGCGCGTACTCGTTCGAGACCGACGGCGAGCTCATCTTGCGCACGAATCTCATGAGCACGCACGCGCTGCTCGAGCGCCTGACGTCGCGCAACATCGCCGCCTACATCCACGCGGGCAGCTCGTCGGAGTACGGCGAGAACGCGGCCGGGCCCGAGGAGCACGACTTCCTGGCCGTCAACAGCGAGTACGCCGTCTCCAAGGCCGCCTGTGCGCACCTCATCCACTACTACGGCAAGCAGCACGGCCTGCCGTCGGCGAATCTGCGCCTCTACTCCGTGTACGGACCGCTCGAGGATCCCTCGCGGCTGATGCCGAAGATCGTGCAGCACGGCGTGCGCGGCGAGCTGCCGCCGCTCGTCGACCCGCGCATCGCGCGCGACTTCGTCTACAGCGACGATGTGGTCGACGCCTTCGTGGCAGCCGCCAGCGAGCTGCGAGAGGACGACTACGGCGACTCCTTCAACGTGGGCACGGGCCGCCAGACCACGATCGGGGAACTGGCGGAGGTCGCCCGGGAGCTGTACGGCATCGACGAGCCGGCGACGTTCACGATGCCGCCGCGCCGCTGGGACGTGAGCGACTGGTTCGCCAACAGCGCACGCGCCCAGAAGGTGCTCGGCTGGGAGGCGCGCACGCCGCTCGAGGACGGGCTGGAGCGCATGACCTCGTGGTACCGCGGCCTCGCCAGCCCGGAGCGCTACCGCAGCTCGAGCAAGGAGGTCGCGCTCGACGCCGAGCACAGCATCACCGCCGTG
>JALYLC010000634.1 GCA_030774435.1 Actinomycetota bacterium | reverse complement strand
GTCTTGGCGTCCGCTTCGGGCACGCGCCGCTCAGCGCTCCTCGCGCACGTACGGCTGGCCGAGCGCTGCCGGGGCTCCCAGATGGCGCTTCACGGCGCCCGTCGAGACGGCCACCAGGACGACCACGGTCATCAGGTACGGCAGCGCCTGGAACAGCTCGGGCGCAACCGTCACGCCGCGCGCCTGCAGGATGAACGGGAGCGCGGAGAAGGCACCGAACACGTAGGCGCCGACGAGGCACAGCTCGGGCCGCCAGAACGCGAAGATCACGAGCGCGATTGCGATCCACCCGGCGCCGCCGGTCAGCCCGTCCAGCCACTGCGGGGTGATCGAGAGGCTGAAGCAGGCGCCACCGACGCCTGCCAGCGCTCCGCCCACGAGCGTGTGGACGTAGCGGTAGGCCGTGACGTTGATCCCGACTGCGTCCGCGGCCCCGGGCGCCTCGCCCACGGCGCGCAACTCGAGGCCCGGGCGCGTGCGGCCAAGGTAGAACGCCACGATCGCGGTGAGCACCCAGGACGCATAGACGAGCGCCGTCTGGGCGAAGAGCAGCGGGCCGACCACGGGCAGGTCCTGGAGCGAGTGCGGCAGGACGGGCCCGAAGACGTGGCGCGCGGGCGACTCGGCGAGGTTGAGGTCGTTCGCGAGGTAGGACGAGAGCCCCGCGGCTCCTGCGAAGATCGTGAGCGCCAGGCCCGAGACGATCTGACTCGCGCGCAGCGTGATCACCAGGAACGCGTGGATGCTGGCGACAACCGCACCTGCGAGCGCTGCGACCGCGATGGCCGCGGCGAGCGCGAGCGGGCCGGGTGCGTCGAGGCGCTGCACGACGAAGAACCCCATCGCTGCGCCCACGAGCATCATGCCCTCGACGCCCAGGTTGAGTACCCCCGAGCGCTCGGCGAGCAGCTCGCCGAGCGCCGCGTAGAGCAGTGGCGTGCCGTACACGATGGCCGAGGATGCGATCAGGACGAGGAGGCTGTTGTTCACGCGGCGGACGCCGCCTCCACGGCCCCCGCGCGCCCGAAGCGAACGCGGTAGCGAACGAGCAGCTCCCCGCCGAGCGCGCAGAACAGGACGATCCCCTGAATGACACCGACCAGACCGGCCGGGAATTCGGCGCCCTGGAGAGCGTAGCCCGCGTTGCTCAGCCCGCCGATCAGGAACGCGACGAGCACGACCGCGAACGGGTTGTAGCGCGCGAGCGCGGCGACCACGATCCCGCTGTAGCCGTAGCCCGGCTGCTGGAGTCCACGTGCGTCCAGCAGATGCCGGAAATCGCCGTCCTGGCTCGCGCCGCCGACGCCGGCGAGTAGGCCCGAAAGCCCCATGACCAACACGATGTTGCGCCTCGTGCGCATACCGGCGTAGCGCGCTGCTCGTGGCGAGTCGCCGATCACCGCAGCCTCGAAGCCGAAGCGCGTACGTCCGTACAGAACGGCCACGACGGCGGCGAGGACGACCGCGACGACCAGACCCAACGGGATGACGAGGCTCGTACCGAGACCGAAGGTCGGCCAGGACGCCGCGTCGGGCAGCATCTTGCCCTGGGGAAACTGGTCGGCACCCGGCGACGACGTGTCGCGCCAGTAGGACAGGGTGTCGAAGATCAGGTAGTTGAGGAAGAGCGCGGCGACGTAGTTCAGCATCAGCGACGTGATGATCTCGTTGGTGTTCGCGAAGGCCCGGAGGAGGCCGGGGACGAGCGCCCAGGCCGCGCCGGCGACACCACCCGCCACAACCATCGCGGCGATCTGGATCACGGTGCCCTGACCGGCCAGCGCGAGTGCCACGCCTGCGGCGGCGATCGCTCCCATGTAGAGCTGGCCCTCGGCACCGATGTTGAACAGCCCGACGCGGAACGCGACGGCTGCCGCCAGGCCCGTGAAGCAGAGCGGCGTCGCAGCAGTGAGCGTGTTCGAGAGCGCTCCGGGATCCGTGAAGGCGGCCTCGAAGAGGCGGCGGTAGGCGTGCAACGGGTTGTGTCCCGTCGCGAGCATCACGATTGCCGAGACCACGAGCGCGACAGCGATCGAGCCGAGCGGCACGGCCAGCTGCAGCCAGCGCGGCGTCGAGTCACGGCGCTCGATTCGCATCAGCGAGGCGCTCCCCCGGCCATCAGCATGCCGAGCTCGTCGACGTCCGCGCCGGCACCCGCGCGCTCACCCACGATCGAGCCCTCGTACATGACGAGCACGCGGTCGGCCAGCGCCAGGATCTCGTCGAGATCCTCCGAGATCATCAGCACCGCGACACCACGCGCAGCCGCGGTCCGCAGGAGCTCGTGCACGTTCTCGATCGCCCCGACGTCCAGCCCGCGCGTCGGCGCGGCGACCACGAGAGCCCGCGGCTCGCCGGCGAACTCGCGGCCGATCACGACCTTCTGCAGGTTGCCGCCCGAGAGGTCGCGGGCGCGCGTCTCCGGGCCGGGCGTGTGCACCGAGTACTGCGCGATCAGCTCGGTCGCGCGCCGGACGATGCGGCTTCGGCGCAGGAACGGCCCGGCACTGATGTCGTCGTCGCGATAGGCCTTGAGCACCGTGTTGCTCGCGATCGAGAGGCTGGGCGCGACCCCGGTGCCGAGCCGATCCTCGGGCACGTGGGCGACGCCGCGGGTGATCGCGTCGCGAGGATCGCCCGGGCGCAACTCGACGCCGTTGACGGTCACGCCGCCCGCGGTCAGCCGCCGCATTCCTGTCAGCGCCTCGGCCAGCTCGCGCTGACCGTTGCCGGCAACGCCCGCCACGCCGACGATCTCGCCGCCGCGCACCGCCAGCGAGACGCCGTTCAGCGCGGGCAGGCCCCGATCTCCCTCCGCGTGCAGGTCGTGCGCTTCGAGCACGACATCGCCGATCGCGCTGGTCCGCTCCTGCCGTTTGCGCGTCTCGACCTCGCGCCCGACCATCAGGGCCGCCAGGCCCTCGGGTGTCGCGCTCTCGGTGGCGAGGGTGGCGACGACGCGGCCGCCGCGCAGGACGGTGATGCGGTCGGAGACCGCCAGCACCTCGTGCAGCTTGTGCGAGATGAACACGATGGCGCGGCCGTCGGCCGCCATTGCGCGCAGCGTCTCGAACAGCGCGCGCGATTCCTGCGGCGTGAGCACGGCCGTCGGCTCGTCGAGGATGAGCACCCGTGCGTCGCGATACAGGGCCTTGAGGATCTCGACGCGCTGCTGCTCGCCGACCGACAGCTGCCAGATGCGCGCGTGGGGGTCGACGGCCAGGCCGAACTGGTCGGCCAGTGCCGCGACCTTGCTCTCCAGCGCGGCGCGGTTGGGCACGAGCGCCCGGTCGCGCTGGTCGCCAAGCGCGATGTTCTCAGCGACCGTGAACGGCTGCACGAGCCGGAAGTGCTGGTGCACCATCCCCACTCCGCGCTCCAGCGCATCGCGCGGCGAGTGCAGGGCCACCGGCTCGCCGTGCAGCTCGAGCGAGCCCTCGTCGGGACGATAGAGGCCCGAGACGATGTTGGAGAGCGTGCTCTTGCCCGCGCCGTTCTCGCCCAGCAGTGCGTGAACCTCGCCGACGTGGATCTCGAGGTCGACGTCGGCGTTCGCGAGGACGCCCGGGAAGCGCTTCGTGACGCCCCGCAGCGTCACCGCCGGGACTGCTGCGGTGACGCTGCGGGGATCGTCGGTCACGGGTGGACGATCAGCCCTTGGGCGAGCCGATGACGCCCTTGACGAGCCAGTTCATTCCCAGGATGTCCTTCAGGCTCAGCTTCGCGCCCTTGGGCACCCGCAGCTTGCCCGACTGGTCATAGATGGGGCCCTGGAACTCGTAGAACGAGCCCTTCAGCATCGCCGCCTTCTTCGCGGCGATGGCGGCCTTCGTCTTGGCCGAGACGCCGGCTCCGAACGGAGCGAGGTCGATGAACTTGTCCTTCCAGCCGCCCCAGTAGAAGCTCGACTTCCACGTGCCCTCCATCGCGGCCTTGACCTGCTTGAGATAGAAGTAGCCCCAGTGGTAGACGGCCGCCGTCAGCCACGACTTGGGTGCGAATGTCTGCGCGTCGGAGTCGTATCCGACCCACGGGATGCCCACCGACTCTGCGTACTGGCCCGTCGCGGGCGAGTCGACGTTCTGCCCGAGGACGTCGGCCCCGCCTGACGTGTGCAGGCTCTCGGCGGCCTTCTTCTCCCTGTCGGCGGCGAGCCACGCCTTCGTCCACACGAGCTTGACCTTGGCCCCCGGATGCGTTGCCTGCGCGCCGAGCGCGAACGCATTCGCATGCCGGATCATCTCGGGCAGGGCGAACGGGACGACGTATCCGATCACGCCCTTCTTGGAGGCCGCGCCGGCGGCCATCCCCGAGAGGTAGATCGCGTCCTCCCCAGCGCCGTAGTACTGGCCCAGGTTCTTGGAAAGGATGTACCCGGTCGCCTGCTCGAAGATGACGTTCGGGTACTTCTTGGCCGCGGCCACCATCGCCGGCTGGTATCCGAACGAGGTCGCGAAGATGATCTTGTTGCCGTCGCGCACGAGCGAATCGATCACCTGCGAGGTCTGCGGCCCCTCGGGCACGTTCTCCTTGTACGTCGTCTGCACCTTGCTGCCGAGCATCTTCTGGACGTACAGCCGACCGTCGTTGTGCGCCTGCGACCAGCCGTGGTCGGCGGCCGGCCCGACGTAGATCCAGGCGGCCTTGAAGGCGGCGCTCTGTCGTGCTCCGGCCGTGGCTGCGGTCAGCGCGCTCAGGGCGGCGGCCACGGCCATCGTGAGCGCGAGCACGCCCATCCGTCTGCTCATTTGGTGCTCCTCCTAGGGGGACTTCGGAGAGCGCCGAGGCTAGCACGGGTGACCGCCGAGCTGCCGGAAATCGCCCTTATTCCAGCTCGAAGGCGATCTCCTGGGCGCCTTCCCAGAGGAACGTCCGGCCCAGTTCGGCCAGCTGCTCGTTGCCCTCGACGACGGTCGCGAAGTGGTTGCCGGCGAGCTGTCCCGCCTTGGAGGCGAAGTTGACGTAGCCGTAGGCGAGCAGGATCTCCGTCTCGGAGACGCCGCCCGGGTAGAGCACGATCTCGCCCGGGTGTGGATAGCAGGTCGCGTTCTCCGGGCCGAGCCCCAGGTCGAGGTCGCCGAAGGGGATCCAGCCCGCCTCGCCGCTCCAGCGCACGTGGATGATGCGCGAGCGCAGCGGCAGCAACCGCCGGAACGCGGCGACCGTCTGGGGGGCCGCCTCCTCCTCGAGGCGCGCGCGGAAAGAGAAGCGACCGGCGGTGATCGTCAGCATGCCGCGGAGACTAGAGGCCCTGGCTCAACGAGGGTGAGATGGCCGCCCATGCATATAAAGGGGTCTGACCCCTTTATATGCACTCTCAGCCATGGCGCGGAGCTCACTGCCGCCGCCAGCGGTCGACGGCGATCTCGACGAGCTCCCCGAGCGCCGTCTCGAGCTCGTCGGCCGTGCTGCGCCCGATCCGCTCCTGCAAGACCGCGAGGATCTCGGCCTTGGGGCGCCGGTTGACGAACACGACGAAGCGGAAGCCGTGGCGGGCCTCGTACTCGGCGTTCAGCCGCGCGAGCTCGTCGAGCACCTGGGGGTCGGCGTCCGCGCCCTGCTCGGCCGCCGAGCGCGCCGAGAGCCCCGAGCGCTGCCCGATGGCGGGATGCGCGGCGAGCACCTGGATCTGCTCGTCGTGCGGCAGCTCGTGCACGAGGGTCGCGGCGCGTGTGAGCGGATCGGGCTCGAGCGCGAGCCGCTCGGCGAAGCGCGTGCGGCCCTCGAACAGGCCGGCCAGCTCGTCCGCGCTCAGCTGCCGCGGTAGCTCGCGCACGAGTAGGGCGAGACGATCAGCGGGACGTGGTAGTGCCCTTCGGCCAGCTCGATCTCGAGCTCGACGCGGCGGAAGAACGCCGAGGGCGGCGCGAAGGCGAGCCGGTAGACACCCGGCGCGAGCTCATCGCCCAGCTGCGCGCGTCCGTCGGGTCCCGTCTGCGCCGAAGCGATCAGCTCGCCGCGAGCGGTCAGCTGGACGTCCACGCCTGCCGCCGGGCGACCGGCGCCGGTGTCGAGCACATGCGTTGAGAGCGAGGCTGTCGCCATTGGCAGCGAGCCGTAGCCTACGCTGGGGCACTCATGCAGGAGCTGCCTCTCGCACTCACGTTCGACGACGTGCTGCTCGTCCCGCGGCGATCGCGCATCCGCTCGCGCGCGGACACCTCGACGCAGACGCAGCTGACGCGCCGGATCGCACTCGAGATCCCGGTCGTGTCGGCCAACATGGACACCGTGACCACGGCGCCGATGGCGATCGCGCTCGCGCAGCTCGGTGGCATCGGCGTGCTGCACCGCTTCCTCTCCGTCGAGGACGAGGTGGCCGAGGTCGTGCGCGTGAAGCGCTTTCGCACCCGCGTGATCTCGGATCCACACACGATCGCGCCCGGCGCCACCCTTGCACAGGCGCGCGCCGAGGCCGAGCGCCTGGGAGTCTCGGGTCTGCTGGTGGTCGACGGCGACGGGCGCCTGGTCGGCATCCTCACGACGCGCGACGTGCGCGCGGGCGACGGCGGCAACGCGGTGGCCGATCACATGACGCCGCGGGAGCGCCTGATCACGGGACCGCCGGGAATCAGCGCGGCCGACGCGCTCGCGCTGCTGCATCAGCACCGGATCGAGAAACTGCCGCTGGCCGGCTCCGACGGGCGCGTGGCCGGGATGGTCACGCTGCGCGACCTCGATCAGGAGGCGCGCTATCCGCAGGCCACTCGCGATGGCGAGGGCCGCCTGCGCGTGGCGGCGGCGATCGGCGTGCGCGGCGGCTACCTGGAGCGCGCCGAGGCGCTGCTCGCGGCCGACGCCGACGCGCTCGTGCTGGACATCGCGCACGGCCACGCGGACTCGGCGCTGGAGGCGGTGCGCGAGCTGAAGCGCCGCTTCCCGCAGGCCGAGGTGATCGCGGGCAACGTCGCCACGGCCGACGGTGTACGCGACCTCGCGGCCGCGGGTGCCGACGCCGTCAAGGTCGGGATCGGGCCCGGCTTCGCCTGTACGACGAGGCTCGTGGCGGGCGTGGGCGTGCCGCAGCTGTCGGCGGTGCTGGACTGTGCGAAGGCCGCGCGCGAGACCGGCGTGCCGCTGATCGCCGACGGCGGCATCCGCCGTCCCGGCGACCTCGCCAAGGCGATCGCAGCGGGTGCCAGCAGCGTGATGGTGGGCAGCCTGCTGGCGGGCCGGAGCGAGAGCCCCGGCGATGTCGTGCGCCGCCGCGGGCGCCTCTACAAGGTGTACCGCGGCATGGCCTCGCGCAGCGCAGCGTCGGCGCGCCTGGCGATCGAGGGGCGCGGCGACGCGCTCGATCAGTACGTGCCCGAGGGTGAGGAGATGGAGTTCCCGCTGCGCGGGCCCGTCGACGAGGTCATCACCGAGCTTGTCGGGGGCCTGCGCAGCGGCATGAGCTATCTCGACTCGGCCACGATCGAGGAGTTCTGGGGCAACGCGCAGTTCATCCGCCAGACGGAGGCCGGCCAGCGCGAGACCCACCCGGGGTCGCCCGGTGAGTGAGCTGCTCCTGCGGGGCGCCTACGTGGTCGCGATGGACGATGCAGGGAGCGAGCACCCCGACGGCTGGGTGCTGGTGCGCGACGGGCTGATCGCCGCGGTCGGCGGCGGCGAGGAGCCCGCAGCCGGGGATCGGCTCGACCTGGGCGGGGCGCTCGTCACGCCCGGCCTCGTCAACACCCATCACCATCTCTACCAGACGCTCACGCGCGCACGCGCGCAGGAATCCACGCTGTTCGAGTGGCTGGTCGAGCTCTATCCGGTCTGGGCCGGCCTGGATGCCGAGGCCGAGTACGCCGCTGCGCGCACCGGGCTGGCCGAGCTCGCGCTCTCGGGCTGCTCGACGGTGTTCGACCACCACTACGTCTTCCCGCGCGGGCGCACGGGCATTCTCGAGGCCGAGCTGCAGGCCGCGCGGGAGCTGGGCCTGCGGTTCGTGGCCTCGCGCGGCTCGATGGACCTGGGCGCGGCGCAGGGTGGCCTGCCGCCCGATTCGCTGGTCGAGACGATCGACGAGATCCTTGCCGACACCGAGCGCGTCGCCGCGCTGGCCGATGGCGACCTGCTGCAGATCGCTGTCGCGCCCTGCTCACCGTTCTCGGTCACGCGCGAGCTGATGGAGCGATCCGCGGCGCTCGCGCGCCGGCTCGGCCTGAAGCTGCACACCCACCTGGCCGAGACGGCCGACGAGGACGAGTTCTGCCGCGAGCGCTACGGCTGCACGCCCGTCGAGTACCTCGCCGACGTCGGCTGGCTGGCAGACGACGTCTGGTGCGCGCACTGCGTCCATGTGCGTCCCGGCGAGCTGACGCGTTTCGCGCAGCATGGCGTGGGCGTGGCCCACTGCCCCGCCTCGAACCTCCGCCTGGGCGCGGGCGTCGCCCCCGTGCGCGAGATGCTCGACGCCGGCGTGCACGTCGGCCTGGGCGTCGACGGATCGGCCTCGAACGAGCGCGGCGACCTGATGTACGAGGTCAAGCAGGCTCTGCT
>JALYLC010000633.1 GCA_030774435.1 Actinomycetota bacterium | reverse complement strand
GAACGGGGCGCGCACGCGGTTCGCATCCACAGCGCCGACCGCCACGACGCCCGCCAGGCGCGCGGGCACGCCCACGGCGCCGCCGTCGTTGCCGGCCGCGGCGACGATCAGCGCGCCCCTGCTCCGCGCATAGGCCACGCCATCGGCCAGCACCGTCGACGGTTCGCTGCCGCCGAGGCTGAGATTGATGATGCGCGCGCCGTGATCGGCGGCCCAGACGATACCGGCGGCGACATCGGCGTCGCTGCCCCCACCCGCGGAATCGAGCACCTTGACCGGCAGGATCGAGGCCTCGGGGGCAACCCCGGACTCGGCCAGGCCGTTGCCGCCGACCTCCGCCACGGTGCCCGCGACGTGGGTGCCGTGCCCGTTGTCGTCCGTCGCGTCATCGCTTCGCGCGAGCACGTTCCAGCCCGGCAGCAGGCGGCCGTCGAGGTCGGGTGCGGGGGCGACGCCGGTGTCGACGACCGCCACGACGACGCCCGCACCGCGGGTCACGACCCAGGCCGCGTCGGCGCCGATGGCATCGAGGCCCCATTGCTGCGCGCGGCCCGGATCGGGCGCGAGGTCGGCGAGTGCCTGCAGCCGGCGCAAGGGCTCGGCGTAGCGCACCGCGCGGGAGCGCCGTAGGGCACGCAACGCGGCATTCCGGTGCGACGGGGCGACATGTACGACGACCACGCGCAGCCGCGGCACGGCGCCAACCTGCACGGCGTCGGCAACGTCGAGGGCGGTGGCGGCGAGGGCGCCCGGCCGCAGGCCGACGACGATCGTGTCGGCCGCGTGTGCGACGCCGGGGACCAGCAGCCCGGTGAGGACGGCGAGGATGGACAGAGGGCGCAGGCGGTGGGGTCGGTGAGGCATCGTGAGAGCGTTGCGGGAGCTCGCGTGACGGCGCACGCGCGCCGCGTGCCGGATGTGTGACGCTCCGGCCGTGGAAGCCGCATCTCCTCACGTCCGGCGTGTCGCCCGCGCGGGCGTGCTCGCGCTCTGCGACCGCCTCGACCGCTCAGCGGGCTCGAGCCTCTACGCCGAGGGCAAGGCGCGCTTCCAGACGGCCGAGGAGCGCCTGGAGATCACGCCGCCGTTCCCGTTCGAGCACTGGGAGAACGTCGAGCGCATCGAGACTGCTCCGCTGCGGGCGCATCTCACCGCGCCGCGGCGGGTCGGGCTCCTCGTCGTCCGTCTGGGCGGCTACGGCGCCGGCGTGTACGTGGACGAGCAGCTGCTCAGCGGCAAGCACGGCGTGCGCTTCGTCAAGAACCGCAACAAGAAGGGCGGCTCCTCCTCGAACCGCTTCCGCCGCCGCCGCGGCGAGCAGGCGCGCGATGCCTACGACCGTGCCTGCGCGCTGGCCGAGGAGGTGCTCGCGCCCCAGGCCAAGCTGCTCGACGAGTTCGTGCTGGCCGGCGACCGCCTCGGCCTGGAACAGGTGATCGAGCGCTCGCGGCTGCTCACGAGCCTGAGCGAGGGCGCCCTGACGCTCCCCATCCACGTGCCCGAAGTGCGTCGCGCCCTGCTCGAGGGGCTCGGCCGCGAATTGTGGTCGTCCTCGGTCGAGCGTACGCGTCAGGCGGGGCCGGACGTCCAGGTGTCGTCGGGCGCGGGCGCATAACGCTCGGCGAACTCGCGGATCGTCTCGGCGACGCGGTCGGCGCACGCCTTGCCGTCCACCGCCAGGACGTTCTCGGCGTTCTCCTCGCCCGCGCGCGAGTGGTTGTAGGAGCCGGCGAATGCCCAGTCGTCGCAGACGACGAGCTTGGCGTGCAGGAAGTCGTGCACCGTCTGCGGCCCCCACGGAACGCTGCGCTTGCCGCCGAAGTGCGCCTTCGACGCGACGAAGCGAAAGGCCGCGGGCTTCCACGATGCCTTCGGCAGCGAGCCCCACTGGCGCAGCACGTCCTGCATCTGCGTGCGGTCGATCACGCCCGTGACCGGAACGCTGCCGCGCCCGACGACGTCGGACAGCGCTCCCAGGATCGGTCCCGAGGTGAGCACGGGCGAGCAGATCAGGATGCGCTCGCGTGCGACCGCGATGCGGCTCCCGATCAGCGCCGCGATCTCCGGCCCGCGACCCGGGCAGAACATCGGGCGCACCCGCACCTGCGCTCCCTGGAAGGTCGCGTCCGACCACTCGACGTCGAAGCGGCCGCTCTTGTCGAGGTGGCGCGGCCGGTTCCAGAGCACCTCGAAGTCGCGCAGGTACGCGGCCGCGACGAGAGGGCTGTCGAGCGTGACGATGCAGTTCTCCTGCAGCGTGAACGAATCCTCCGTCCAGTTCATCGAGCCGGTCCAGACGCGCTCGCCGTCGATCACGACGTACTTGTGATGCATCAGCGTGCCGAAGCCGATCACGGGATGGACATCCAGGCCGAGCGAGTCGATGTACTCGGTCGGCGCGGCGGGACGCGGCACGTTGTCAGGCACCTCGCGCGTGCTCTCGCGCTCGTCGTGGTCGACGATGCGGACGCGCACTCCGCGATCGCGCAGGCCCTGCAGCGTGCGGGCGATGACCTGCCCATCCTCGTGCTCGAAGTGGAAGTCGTAGATCGCGATCGCGACGTCGCGCTGCGCAGTCTCGAGGAACGCCGCCAGCTTGCCGGCGATGT
>JALYLC010000632.1 GCA_030774435.1 Actinomycetota bacterium | reverse complement strand
GGCCGCGATGGTCGGCCACGGCGGAGAATTCGGATCGCCGCCGGCCTTGAGCGAAAGCCCGCCCTCCCACGGTAAATGAGCCGACGCCTTGCGCCCGGCGTGCGCGAGCTGGATGCCGGGCACCGCGCCGTGCTCGCTCAGGAAGGTGGCGATCGGCCGGAAGGCCTCGACCTGGCGCTCGCACCAGATGCCGGAGTCGTCCGGGCTGATGCGCCCCTCCGGCACGACCGCGCTCGCTTCGACGATCACGGCGCCGGCACCGCCGATCGCGCGCGCACCGAGGTGCACCAGGTGCCATTCGGTGGGAGCGCCGTTCTGCGACGAGTACTGGCACATGGGCGAGACCCACGCGCGGTTCCGAAACCCGACCTCGCGCAGGCTGATGGGCGTGTGCAGGAGCGACATGCCGGGCGTCAGGAGCCGGCCGGCCGCGCGCGCAGGCCGTCGATCACGATGTCGAGGATCCGCTCGATCTGCTCGGGATCGGACTGGATAGAGGCAATGCCGCCGAGCAGGCGCCCGATATCGGTGAAATTTGCGTCCACGCGGGCGGCGCCCGCCGCCTGGGCCCGTCCGAGCAGCGCGTCACCGGCCGTCGCGATCGCGCCGCGGCAGGTGCGAAAGACCGCGGCGTCGGAGCCGATCGTGGCGAGCATCTCCTGGGCGATCGCGCGCTTGGTGGCGGCGAAGCCGACGAACTGCCGCAGCCACGCCACGAGGGCGTCCCAGGGGGCCAGGTCGGCGAGATCGGCTGCCGAGCGGCAGATTGCCTCGACCTCGTCGATGTAGACGGCCTCGAGCAGGTGCTGGCGCGTGGGGAAGTGGCGATAGAGGGTGCCGATGCCGACGTGCGCCCGGCGTGCGATGTCCTCGAGCGACGCCGACGTGCCGCCTTCGGCGAAGGCCTCACGCGCTGCGGAGATGAGCTTCTCGTAGTTGCGCCGCGCGTCTGCGCGCTGCGGGCGCTGCGAGAGAGCGGTCGTCTCGGTTTGGGCATTCGACATGGGGGCGCGGCTCCTGATCCCGCTTGACAAACGGAGGCACCCTCCGTATATTGAAGTGGAGGGCTCCTCCGATTAGTTCCGGAGGCTCACTCCACTTTATCACCACCGGCCACCGAAGGGTTTTCTTCTCGTGACGCCCACGCTCGTAAAGCACGCTCCCATCCGCAAGCTGATCGGCCGCGAGTCCAGCGGGGCGCCCAACGCGACTGCGGTGCTGGCGCTCATCCTCGCCTGCTACCTGATGATCGTCCTCGACATCTCGGTCATCATCGCGGCGCTCCCCAGGATCCACCGCGCGCTCCACTTCTCTTCCACGGGCCTGTCCTGGGTGCAGAGCGCGTACACGCTGACGTTCGGCGGCCTCCTGCTGCTCGGCGCACGCGCCGGCGACATCCTCGGGCGGCGCCGCATGCTCGTGATCGGGATCGCGCTGTTCACGGCCGCCTCCCTGGCGGGCGGGCTGGCTCCGTCGGCCGCCTGGCTGCTCGGCGCGCGCGCGGTCCAGGGCGTCGGTGCCGCGATCGCGGCTCCGTCCACGCTCGCGCTGCTCACGACGACATTTCGCGAGGGGCAGGCGCGCACTCGCGCGATCGCCTATTACAGCGCGGTGGCGGGCGGCGGCGGCAGCGTCGGCCTCGTGCTCGGCGGCACGCTGACCGACTGGCTCTCGTGGCGCTGGGGACTGTTCATCAACGTCCCGGTCGGCCTCGCTGTGATCTTGCTGGCTCCGCGCTACCTGCCCGAGACCGAGCGGCGCTCCGGGCGCTTCGACTTCACGGGCGCCGTGACGTCCACACTGGGCATGACGGCAGTGGTCTACGGATTCGTGCGCGCGGCATCGGACGGCTGGGGCGATCGCGGCACGCTCGCGTCCTTCGCCGCCGGCGCGCTGCTGCTCGCCGCCTTCGGCGTCACCGAGACGCGGGCCGAGCAGCCGATCACGCCGCTCCACCTGTTCGCGAGCCGCCAGCGCTCGGGCGCCTACGGGGCCCGCGTGCTCGTCACGGGCGCGATGTTCTCGACCTTCTTCTTCCTCACGCAGTTCATGCAGGGAGTCGCCGGCTACAGCGCGCTCCAGGCCGGGGTCGCGTTCCTCCCCATGACGGCGGTGATGTTCGCGATGGGCCGCGCGGTGCCGCTGCTCACGCCGCGAGTCGGCAGCAGCCGGCTGCTCACGGGCGGGCTGCTCATCGCCGTGCTCGGCATCGCCTGGCTGAGCCGCATCGCGGACGGGACTCATTACTTCCCGGGAATCGCCATTCCGCTGGCACTGCTCGGCATCGGCATCGGCATCGCGTTCACGCCGCTGACGGCGGCCGGTATTGCGGGAGTCGCACCCGGCGATGCGGGTGCGGCCTCGGGCCTGCTCAACGTGGCCCAGCAGCTGGGCGGCTCGCTCGGCCTCGGCATCCTCATCACGGTCTTCGCCTCGGCGAGCCGCAGCGCAGCGCAGCACCCCGTGGGCGGCGCCTCGGCGCACGCCGAAGCAAGCCACGAGCTGGCGCATGCGGTCGGCACGTCACTGACGGGCTCGGCAGTCCTGCTCTCCCTAGCGTTGGCGGTCGTCATCGTCGTCATGCGTCGCCCGGCCGCCGCCACCGAGACAGCAGCGATCCCGAACGCCGCAGTCGCGACCCGCTCCTAACCGCCGGTCTCTCACACCTGGGGCCAGACCCCGAGCGGTTGAGACCCCGAGCGTTTGTTTGTCACACTCCGATCGATCACGGCGAACCGCCACGTCCTAGGAGAGCTGCCACGGCTGCCAACCTCAACAACCACCACCGCAACACGCTCGAGGAGATCTTCACCCACCCCACCAGCGGCAACATCGAGTGGCGCAACGTGCTGTCGCTGATCGAGGCGGTCGGCTCGGCGGTCGAGGAGCACAACGGCAAGCTCAAGCTGACGATCGGCGCGGAGACCGAGGTCATTCGGCCGCCGCACGGCAAGGACATCGACCCTCAGCTGATCGGTGACCTGCGCAAGATGCTGAGCGCCGCGGGCTACACGCCGGCGAACTAGCCGGGGGTAGCCCGGCTACCCGCGACCTCTGCGCTCTTCTTCCTCGACCGTGCGCTCTGCGGTTGGGAGCGCCTCGAGCCGGGCGTCCGGAATGGGATCGCCGCTCTCGACCGAGAGACCGTATGTGCCGGCGGCGAGCCGCGTCTCGGCACGCTCGACGGCCTCCAGCTGAGGAGCCAGGTCCGCCGCCTGGGTCGCGTCGAACTCGTTCTGGTAGAGCGTCTCGGAGTCGCTGTCACCCGGCTCGTCGCTCTCCGGCCGGCCGAGCTCGCCGATCGCCTGCTCGATGCGCTCGCGCTCACTGGCGAGCAACTGGCGTGCGCGTTCGGGATCCACGGGGGGGAGACTAGCGCGCCTTTCGCTACCGTCCGGATCGTGATCGAGTTCGGCGACCTGCGCGACCTGCCGCTGTTCGAGGGCGTGAGCGACGCGACCCTGAGCCGGGTCGTGGGACACGCCGCCGACGTCCGCGTGGACGCCGGGCAGTGGCTCGTGCGCGAGGGCGAGGCAGCAGCTTTCTACGTCTTGCTGTCGGGGGCGTACGACCTCATGAAGCGCTATCCCGACGGGGATCGTCGCATCGCAGTGCGCGATCAGCCCGGCGATTGGCTCGGCGAGCTGCCGATCGTCTTCGGCGCGCCGTTCTTCGCGGGCGCCCGCGCGACCACGCCGCTCCGCGTCGCGCGCTTCGATCGCCCGCAGTTCGGCCAGCTCGTGCGGGAGTCGGACGCGTTCAAGGACCGGCTGACCGCCGGGATCCAGGAGCGCGTGGAAGGTCTCGAGACCCAGGCGGCCGGCGAGTTGCACATCCCGATCCTCGTGGGCCGCGCGAGCGACCCCGACTGCCACGGCCTGCGCGACTTCCTCTCCCGCAACCGGGTGCGCTTCGAGTGGGCCGACCCGGACGACGGGTGGGCGGCCTCGCGGCCGGATCTGCAGGCCGCGATCGCCGCCGCCGCCGATTGCCCCGTGGTGCTGCTGCCCGACGGCCGTATCCTGCCGAGCCCCACGCCGTCGCAGCTCGCGGTCGGCGTCGGGCTCCAGGTCGAGCCGCTGAGAGACTCCTACGACCTCGTCGTGGTCGGCGGTGGCCCGACGGGCCTTGCGGCTGCCGTCTACGGCGCCTCGGAGGGCCTCCGCACCCTGCTCGTCGAGGGCGAGGCGACCGGCGGACAGGCCGGCACCTCGACACGCATCGAGAACTACCTCGGGTTCCCGAACGGCGTCTCGGGCGACGACCTCGCCGCGCGCGCGGCCGAGCAGGCGCTGCGGCTCGGCGCCGAGATCGTCGTCACGCGCAGGATCGAGGCCATCGCACCGACCGGCGATTGCCACACCGTGACCCTCGACGGCGGTCGCTCCCTGGGAGCGCGCGCAGTGATCCTGGCGACGGGCGTCTCGTATCGCGCTCTGCAGGCCGAGGGCCTCGACGAGTTCGCGGGCGTCGGCGTCTTCTACGGCGCCGCGCGCACCGAGGCCCCGGCCATGCAGGGCCGCGAGGTGATCCTCGTCGGCGGCGGCAACTCGGCGGGACAGGCAGCGGCGTTCTTCGCCGACTACGCCAGCAAGGTGACGATCCTGATCCGTGGCCCGAGCCTCGACGCGTCGATGTCGCGCTACCTGATCGACGAGCTCGAGCGCAAGAAGAACGTGGTCGTGCGCACCGGCGGCGAGATCGTGCGCTGCATCGGCGACGGGCGGCTCGAGTGCGTCACGATCCGCAACCGCGCGGACGGCTCCCTCGACGACGTCGACGTCCACGCGGTGTTCATCTTCATCGGCGCCGACGCGATGACCGACTGGCTGCCGAAGGAGGTCGTGTGCGATGAACGCGGCTACGTCTGCACGGGGCGCGACGTGACCGATCTGATGCCCGAGGCCTGGCCGCTCCCGCGCGATCCGTATCTGCTGGAGACGAGCGTGCCCGGCATCTTCGCCGCGGGCGACGTGCGCCACGGCAGCATCAAGCGCGTCGCCGCGGGCGTGGGCGAGGGCAGCATCTCGATTGCCTTCGTCCACGAGCACCTGGCCGACCTCGCGTCGCGCAAGCAGCGCGCCCCCGCCGGCTGAGGCTCAGGCGCCGCCCTGCGGCAGCTGCGCCCGCACCATCCACTGCTGCTCCTCGAGCGCGCACACGACCTCGATCAGCACGTCCTGCGAGGCTGCGTCGAGGTCCGCCATGCGATCCATGCGCGCGCG
>JALYLC010000631.1 GCA_030774435.1 Actinomycetota bacterium | reverse complement strand
GCTCGAGCGCGCGCGGCCGTGCACGCCCGCCGAGCTCGTCGAGCGCTTCGACCCGTCGGCCCTGACCCGGGAGGCGACGCGCGTCGATCCGGGCGAGCTGCGCTGGTAGCCTCGCTGCGTGCTGATCTGGGGAGGAGCAGCGATCGTGGCGATCGCCGTCGTCCTCGCCATACTGCTCTTCAACCGCCTCGCGCGCGCCCGCAACCGCACGCGCGCCGCCTGGGGCGACGTCGACGCCGAGCTCCGCCGGCGTGCCGATCTCGTGCCCGAGCTGAACGAGGCGGTGGCCGCGTACGCCGCGCATGAGCGCTCCGTCATCGACGCCGCGGCAGAGGCGCGGAACGCAGCTATCAGCACGGAGCCCGAGCTGCGCTCAGGCGAGGAACAGCGACTCGGCTCCGCGATCGGCGGAGTCGTGGGCATCGCCGAGGCCTACCCCGAGCTGAAGGCCTCGGAGCGTTTCGCGCAGCTGTCGGAGCAACTGTCGAAGAGCGAGGATCGCATCGCGCTCGCGCGCCTGGTCTACAACGACACCGTGCAGACATACAACGCATCGATCGAGCAGCTGCCGGCGAGCCTGTTAGCGGGCGCACTCGGGTTCCGGCGCCGGGCGCTCTTCGACTTCGCAGACGGCCGCCGATGAGACGCTGCGCGTGGTTCGCCCTGGCCCTCGTCGCGATGCTCGCCGCCCCCGCCTCGGCTCTCGCGGACAAGAGCTACACCATCTCGCAGGCGGCGGTCAACGTCACCGTCGCGCGCACCGGCGAGGTGCTGATGCGCGAGGACCTGACGTTCAGCTTCGACGGCTTCTTCACCGGCGCCTACCGCGACATCCCGCTCGCCCAGGACGTGACCGCCCAGGACGTCGAGGTGAGCGAGGGCGGGACGCCCTACGCGCCGGGCGGGAACACTGCACTCGGCAGCAGCGACGCGCCTGGCAAGTTCGGAGCAGAGCGACTGCCGCAGGGCCTGCGCATCGTGTGGCACTACCAGCAGGACGGCGGGCAACGGACGTTCACGCTGCGCTACCGGCTGCGCGGAGTCGTGATCGCCCACGACGACGCCGTCGAGGTGGCCCCGCAAGTCTGGGGCAGCCAGTGGAAGTTCGGGCTCAGGCTCCTGACGGCGAACGTGCGCGCCGCGGGTGCCCTGCCAGGCACGCGCGCCTGGATCGAGCCGGCCTGGGTCGATCATCGGCTGACAGTCCGCCGCGGCGAGGCGCTGGCCGCCGTCGACGACGTGCCGGCCAAGCACAGCGTGATCCTGCGTGTGCTCTACCCGCCTTCGGCGCTCGCGCCGGGCGCGCCGTATGCGCGCCGCGTGCATGACGACATCCTGCCCGCCACGATCGCGCGCGAGCGGGCCGCCGAGGCGAACGCCGAGCGCGACCGCCGGCAACTCGAGGACACCCTCCACCACCCGTGGGCGTGGATCGTCGCGGCCGCTCTCCTGGCGATCGTCCCTGCCGGCCTGCTGGCCGGCATCGGCTACTGGCGCTTCGGGCGGGAGCACCCCTCCGGGACGGCGCCCGCGTATGTCCACGAGCCACCCGACGACCTGGCGCCCGCACTCGTGCCGTCGCTGCTCGCACAGCACGTCGTCGCCGGAGGCGACCAGATGGCTGCGACGCTGTTCGAGCTCGTGCGCCGTGGCCGCTACAAGATGACGCCGGTCACGCGCGAGGAGTCGAGCCTGCTCGGCCTCCGTCACAAGGAGGTCGATGACGTCGATCTCACGCGCGGCGACGAGAGCATCGAGCTGAGCGTGGTCGAGAAGCCGATCGCCGCGATCTTCGACAAGCTCACGGAGGAGGGCCCTGCCGCCCTCTCGCACGTCCAGGAGACCGTCAAGGACAAATCGACGGCCGACCGGGAGTGGTTCCACGGGCGCTCGGAGGCGTTCGAGTCGGCCGTCAAGAGCCAGGCGCGCCGGCGCAAGTTCTGGAGCGGGCAGGGGATGGTCATGAAGTGGCTCTCGTTCGTCGTCTTCCTGCTGCTCGGTGCCGGCTTCCTCGCCCTCGGCATCGCCGGCCTCGCCGATCCGCCGCTCGTGCGGCAGGACCTGATCCTCACGGCGATCGGCGCCGCGCTCGCACTGAACGCCGTTGTCGTGCTCGTCTTGCCTGCGTCCATGTGGCGCCGGCGCGGGCCAGCCCTCCAGGCCTCGGCGGAGGGCTGGGAGGGCTTTCGCCGCTACCTCAACGACTTCCCCCGGCTGGCGGACAAGCCGGCCGACACGCTCCCGCTGTGGGAGAGCTACCTCGTCTACGGCATCGCGTTCGGAATCGCCGAGCGCGTGCTGGAAGCCGCCAAGGTCGACTTCCCGGCTATCTCCACCTCGTCCGTCTACGCCCCGGCCCTGTACGTCTCGACGTTCAACACGGCGAGCTTCGCCTCGGGCCTTGGCGGCGCGTTCGGATCGCCGTCGAGCGGGGGCTCGGGCGGCGGAGGCGGC
>JALYLC010000630.1 GCA_030774435.1 Actinomycetota bacterium | reverse complement strand
TGCCCGGCCCGCTCGGCGAGTCGCCGAAGCGGCACGTCGTGCCCGTTGCCGGCGCCGACGACCGCGACCCGCGCACCGCCGGGGACGAACGGGTCGACCAGCGTCCAGAGCACGTCGCGCGCCGGTCGCCAGCGCTCGAGGCGCGCGGCCGTGGCGCGCGCGTTGCGCTGCTTGTTGGCTCGCGAGGCGGGCCGGCGCTGAGAGATCGGCCACGGCATGACCGGGCAGGCTAGCGCCGGCGGCTCTTCATGCCCCCTTTAGAGACACGCGACCTTCCTTTAGACCTGCTTCACGACGCCTTCGTACGGTCGGGTTGTCTGTCCACCGGCGACTCGCCGAGGGCAGGCAGGTGTGCCGGGAAGTCTGGTCGGCGACGCGTCAGCCCGCCGAGCGATGACTACCGTGCCCCAGACTCAGCCCGTGCCGCGAGGCGCGCGACGCCGCGAGTTGCGCGTCGTCCTCTTCGTCGCGTTCGCGTTCGCCGTGATGGCGGATCCTGTGTCGTCCGTCGCGTACACGATCGAGGCCTCGCTGCGCGCCCTCGACGGCCACCTGGGCCTGCTCCTGCCGACGCAGATCCTCGTCCTCGGCGTGATCGCCCTCGTCGACGTCAACTACTGGCATCTCGTCGCGCGCTTCCCTCTCGGCGGCGGATCTCCCGAGGCGGCAGCGCGGGCGTTCGGCACCGGTTGGGTGTTCGTGCCGATCGGCGCCCTGATCGTCGACTTCGTCCTCACGATCGCCATCTCAATCGCCGCGGCCGTGAGTGCGCTCATCGCCTACTTCCCCGGCGTGGCGCAGTTTCGCCTGATCCTCGGTCTGGCGATGCTCGCGCTCGTCGCCGCACTCACCTGGTTCGGTCATGGCGGGCGGCTCGTGTTCGCCGCGATGACGCTGTTGTTCCTCGTGAGCGCGATCGTCGTCCTCGTCCACGGCTTCCTCGATCCCGTCACGACGCACGGCCGTGCGCCCATCACGGGTCAGAGCGGGCCTGCGGTGCTCGCGGTCCTGCTGTCGTTCCCCGTCGCCATGGCGCTCGCGACCGGCACCGAGGCGCCGGCCACGGCGATCGGCCAGCTCGGCCAACTCGACGCCGACGATCGCCGTCGATTCGCGCGCGGCACGCTTGCGCTCACGCTCGCGATCGTCGCCGCTCTCACGGTCGGGATCACGGTGCTCGTCGTGCGCCTCCACGTCGGCATCCCGTCGTCGGACTCGACTCAGATCGCCGACGTCGCACGCGCTGCTGCGGGCAACGGGCTGGCCTTCGCACTCTTCCAGGCATCGAGCGCGATGCTGCTGCTCGCGGCAGCGAGCTCGTCCTTTCAGGCCGGCCCAGGTCTCTTGAAGGCGCTCTCACGCCATCCGGACAGCGCCGGCGTCGGCATTCTCCCGCGCCTCCTCGGGCATGCGAATCGCCACCATACGCCGTACTGGTCGGTGGTTATCTACGTCGCCGTCTCGGCCGCCGTCCTGCTCGCCGCCGGCGGTCTCGAGCAAGAGCTGGTGCTCTTCTACGCAGTCGCGGTCTTCGTCAGCTTCCTCGCCGGCCTGGCCGCGATCGCGCGCTTCTCCCGCCGCGAGGGGAAGATGCTGCTCGCCGCGATCAACATCCTCGGCGCGGCCGCGGTCGCCTTCACGCTCGCCGTGAACCTGGCGCGCGGGTATCCCCTGCTCTCTCTCGTGGCGATGCTCGCGATCGCCGCCGGGCTCTACCGGCTGTGGGTGCGGGCCGGTCGGCCCGCCGGCATCGAGGCGATCGAGCGCATCGCAGAGGCCGACGCCTGACATGACTCTGAGAGCCGTCTGGAGAGGGCCTGCGCCCGTCCGCTCGGGGACAGCGGGACTGCCGAGCGCGGCCAGGGCGCTCGGCGCCGACCATCCGGTCGCGCGCGCTGCACGCGCCCGCGGCATCCTCGCGGGCCAGCTCACGGTCACGAGTGCGGTTCTCGCTGCGCTGCTCGCCTACGCGCTCGAGCACGGCGCAGGGGCCGTCACGCTCCTCTGCGCGGCGCTGGTCGTCGAGCTCTGGGCGATCTGCGGGCTGGCGTTCGCGAGCGGGCGTCTCCGCGAGCGAGCACGAGATGTCATCGCCGATGTCGACCAACCTCCAGCGGCGGCCGAGGTCGCGGTCGAGCTCGCTCACCTCGCAAGCTCGCGGCGGCGCCAGCAACTCGCGCGGAGTCTCGAGCGAGCACTGTACGCCGCCGAACACTGGCCAGAGCTCTCGATCACGAGCCGGCCTCCGCCGACGGTCCGCCACCTGCGGCCGTGCAGCGAGACCGCGCGCGAGGTCGCGCGGCTCGTGCGCGACCCACGAACCTCGGTCCGCGGTGTCGCTGTCCTCGATCGCCTCGTCTGCGGCGGCTACAGCTCCGCGCTCTACGCCGGGTGCCCCGATCGCCTGGCGCGTGAACTTGGTCGCATCCGCTTCCTCCTGGAGACCGGCTAGCGCCGACCACCGCCCCGAGAATGGGCATGCCGAGACGTGACGCTGCATACCTTGGGGTCTGACCCCGGTTCGTGCGCTCAGGGGTGGGCTGTTTCGCTGACTCGCGCGGGCTCGGCGTCGAGGAGGCGCGCGAAGGTCTCGATGAGCTGCATCTGCGAGCGGTTCAGGCGGAGCCCTCCGTCGATCACGACGCGCCCCCGCTCGCCGAAGGCGGCCGCGTGGTAGCGGGCGCTCGGCAACTCGACGCGGAGCAGCGCAGGCGTGGCATGGCTCGCGACGATCGCCCGGGTGCCATCGACGGTGGCGGCCGCGTCGACGCCGAGCGCGTCGGCGATGCGCTGGAGGTGCGCACGCAGCACGTCCTCGCGGCTGGCGCCTGCAAGCAGGTCGAGCGCAACCTCGTGCAGGACCTGTTCCTGCCGGATCCGCCAGTCAGCCTCGGCGCGTGCCTCCCGCAGGCGTCCGGCGACGACCGCGACGACCATTGCGACGACTGTGTAGACGAGGAAGGCGGCGACGCCGCGGCCGGTCTCGATGGAGAGCGTGTAGTACGGCCGCAGGAAGAAGAAGTTGAAGAGCAGCGCGCCGAAGGCCGCCATCACGAGCGCGAGTGCACGCCCCGAAAGAGCGGCCAGGAGGGGAGGCAGCAGCAGAACCAGCGCGACGGTCTCGACGCTCAGGTGGTCACGCAGCGCGAGCAGGCCGAGGAGTGTGACCGCGAGCAGAGCCAGCGAGCCGACGAAGCCCTCGAACATGCGCCAGATCGCGTCGGTCGAGAGCCGCGGCGCGGGTGCCGAGCGGGAGCGCGCAGCGCGCTCGAACGCAACACCCGGCGCGCGCACGGGCACGCCCGTGGTGAGCATCTCGCGCGAGCGCTCAGGGGCGCGCGCGACCAGTTCGCCGGCGAATGGCGCGCGCTCGCCGGGCTGCGGCAGCCGGTAGGGCACGCTGGTGAGCACCACGCGCTCCTCGAACAACAGCAGCCGCTTGATGAACAGCGCTCGCTGGTTGTGCAGGATGCGCTGCCAGCGGTGCGGGCTGATGATCTCGGGCATCACGACCACGCAGACGGTCGCGGGATCGGCGGTGATGGCGCGGATCTCGTTCAGCAGCGGCTGCCCGAGGTCGCGGTAGGGCGACGCCACGACCTTGACCGGGATGGGCAGCGCTCGCGCCGCCCAGGCCGCGCGCGTCTGCGACACGTCGTCCGCGCCGAGCTCCACGTGCAGGGCGAACACATTCTCGGAGCCGAGCCCGAGCGCGTAGCCGAGGGCGTGGCGCGAGGCCGCGTTGAGCTCGGAGATCGGCAGCAGCACCGTTGTCTTTTGCTCACCCGCGAACGACCCGCGCAGCCGCTGCGAGTCGGCCACCACCGGCACGTCGGCGAGCACCACCTCGTCCTCGTCCTGGAAGCGGAGGCGCAGGGCGAGCGTCGTGCGGCCGCGCAGGATGGCTGTGAACGACCGGCGCTTGAACAACTCGGGCACGACCAGCGTCGTCACCTCACCGGGCGCGCGCTCGATCTCGCGCACGTAGCGCGCAACGGTCCCGGAGACGGTCCGCTCGCGCGGCAGCACCATGAGCGGCGGGCCGGCGCCGCCGGAGAATCCCCGCCAGGCCTGGGCGATGCCACTGACGCCGGCCGGATCGGCCACGTGGATCGCCTGGAAACTGCCGCCGGGAAGCGCGCGCACGTAGCGCAGCGCCTCCGCGGTTGCATCGTCGAGCGCGCCGACGTAGAGCACGACGGGCCCTCGCACGATTGCGTAGTCGCCACCGGGATCGCGCAGCCGCGTACGCACGTCGGCGTAGTGCCGGCCCACCGTCGCGAAGCCGAGTACCAGCACGGGAATTGCGATCACGACCATCCATGCGCCCTCGCCGAACTTCGTCGCGATCACGATCGCGCCCACGAGCCCGGTCAGCGTGCCTCCGGTGGCGTTGAGCCCGATCTTGTAGATCAGGGAGCCCCGCGAGCCACCTGACACGCGGCGCCCCCAGTTGTGCCGCACCATGCCGAACTGCGACAGCGTGAACGCGGTGAAGACGCCAAGGAGATACAGGTGGATGAG
>JALYLC010000629.1 GCA_030774435.1 Actinomycetota bacterium | reverse complement strand
GCGGCGCGCCCGGTGCCGCCGTAGACGACGAGGTTGGCGGGATCCTCTGCGACCTCGGGGTCGAGGTTGTTCATGAGCATGCGCAGTGCGGCCTCCTGCAGCCAGCCCTTGCAGCTGAGCTCGGTGCCGCGCGGCGCGCGGATGACGGGTGCGTCGGTCACGGCGCCTGACGCTACCAGGCAGTCGTACCATGAGTCGCCGTGGCCCATCTGACTCTCGCCGAGCTCGAGCGCGTGGCCCGCGGCGGCGCCCCGGCGCCGCTGAGCGACGAGTCGTGCGCGCGGCTCGCGCGAGGGCGCGAGACGGTGGATGCCATGGTCGCCGAGGGCGCGGTCGTCTACGGCGTCACGACCGGTTTCGGCGACCTGTCGTCGGTGCGCATCGACGCGGCGGACGCGGCGCAGTTGCAGCTCAACCTCGTGCGCTCGCACGCCATCGGCGTCGGCGAGCCGCTGCCTGCCGAGGTCGTGCGGGGAATGCTGCTGCTGCTCGTCAACAGCCTCTCGAAGGGCCACTCGGGAGTGCGTCCGGAGCTCGTCGCGCTCCTGCTCGGCCTGCTCGAGCGCGACCTCCTGCCCGTCGTCCCGAGCCGGGGCTCGGTCGGTGCCTCGGGCGACCTCGCCCCGCTCGCCCACGTCGCGGTCGTGCTCTGCGGCGAGGGCCGCGCCACCTACGGCGGCGGGGAGCTGGACGGTGGCGAGGCGCTGCGGCGGGCCGGCCTCGCGCCGATCGAGCTGGCCGCCAAGGAAGGCCTCGCGCTGATCAACGGCACGCACCTGATGGCGGCCTGCGGCTCGCTCGCCCTGCGCGACGCGCGACGGCTGCTGGACGCCGCGATCGTCACCGCGGCACTCTCCCTCGAAGCCTTCATGGGCTCCACGACGCCCTTCGACGCGCGCATCCACGACCTGCGCCGCCATCCGGGCCAGGGCGCGGTCGCCGCCCGGCTGCGCGGCCTGCTCGACGGCAGCGCGATCGTCGAGAGCCACGCCGACTGCGGTCGCGTGCAGGATCCGTACACGCTGCGCTGCGTCCCGCAGGTGCTCGGCGCCATCGCCGATGCGCTCGATTACGTCGAGGGCGTGCTCGAGCGCGAGCTCGATGCCGTGACCGACAACCCGCTGCTCTTCCCCGACGACGGCGAGGCCTGCTCCGGCGGCAACTTCCACGGGCAGCCGCTCTCGCTCGCACTCGATCACCTGGGGCTCGCGCTGTGCCAGCTCGCGTCCTTCGCCGAGCGGCGCACCTACGCGCTGCTCTCGCCCAGCTACGCCGGGCTTCCGCGCTTCCTCACGCCCCACCCCGGGCTGTCCTCGGGCCTGATGATCGCCCAGTACACGCAGGCCGCCCTCGTCAACGAGTGCCAGGTGCTCGCCCACCCGGCCGGCGCCGGCTCGGTGCCGACCTCGGCGGGCATGGAGGACTTCAACTCGATGGGCGCGTGGGCCGCGCTCAAGGCCCGCCAGATCACCGACTGCGCCGCGCACGTCGTGGCGATCGAGCTCGTGTGCGCCTGCCAGGGCATCGAGTTCCACCGGCCGCTGCAGTCCACGCCCGCACTCGAAGGCGCCGTCGCCCGCGTGCGCGAGCGCATCCCGCGGCTCGAGCAGGACCGCTCGCTCTCGGCAGAGGTGACGGAGCTCGCCGGCGCGCTGCGCCGCGGGGAGCTCGTACTCACCCCATGAGCGCGCGCGCCTCCTCGTAGACTCCCGCGCATGAAGCCGACCATCCGCCGCCTCGCAGAGCTCGGCGCGGAAGAACGCGATCGGCTCACCCACCGCTCGCTCGACCGCATCTTCGACCCCGACCTCTGGGCATCCGTGCGCTCGATCTACGAGGACGTCGCGGCCGCCGGCGACGGCGCGCTGTGCGCGGCCCTGCAGCGCTTCGACGGCGTCGACGCAACCGCAGGCGAGCTCCGCGTCTCCGACGCGGAGCTCGACGGCGCCGGGGCGAAGCTCGCGCCCGAGCTACGGGATGCGCTCGACCGCATGATGACCGCGCTGCGCGCCTACAACGAGCGCGTGCTGCGCGACGCCGACTGGCGCGAGGAGATCGCTCCGGGCGTGACGGTGGGCGAGCGGGCGCGGCCGATCGCCTCGGCTGCGCTCTACGTGCCCTGCGGCAAGGGCTCGTTCCCGTCGGTCATGGCGCACCTCGGCGTCCCGGCCGCGGTGGCGGGCGTGCGGCAGGTCGTTGTGCTGACGCCGCCGCTGCGCTCGACGGGCCGCGTCGATCCGGCCTATCTCTACATTGCCGCGCAACTGGGGCTGCGCGAGGTCTGGCGCGTCAACGGCCCGAGTGGCATCGCGGCCGCCGCGCTCGGCGGCTCCTCGATTCCGCGCGTGCGCAAGATCGTCGGGCCGGGAAGCCCGGCTGTGACCGTGGCGCAACTGCTCGCCGTGGAGCACGGCGTCGCCACGAACATGCTGCAGGGGCCGAGCGAGAGCGTGATCCTCGCCGACGACTCGGCCGACCCGGTTCTCCTGGCGCTGGATCTGCTCACCGAGGCCGAGCACGGCTCCGACTCGGCAGCCACGCTCGTGACCTGGAGCGAGGCGCTGGCCGAGGCCGTCGCCGCGGCCGTCGAGCCTCGGCTTGCGGCCCTGCCGCAGGACCAGCGCGAGTTCGCGTCGAGGACGCTCACCGACCTGGGTGGCATCCTGATCTGCGCCGACGAGGCCGAGGCCTGCGCATTCGCCAACGAGTACGCCGTCGAGCACCTCCAGATCGCGACCGCCGACCCCGAGGCCACGCTCGCGCGGATCGAGCACGCCGCCGAGATCCTGATCGGTCAGAACACGCCGATGGCCGCCGCCAACTTCACGATCGGCGTGCCCAATACGCTCCCCTCGGGCGGCTTCGCAGCCGTTTCGAGCGGCGTGACTGCCCGCACTTTCCTGGCAGTCAGCTCGCTGGCCGAGCTGAGCGCAGAGGGGCTCGCGGCCGTCGGCCCGCCCGCGAGGTTGATCGCGGAGTACGAGCGCTTCCCGGCGCACGCCCAGGCCGTGCGGGAGCGCGGACTGTGAGCGCGCGCGGGACGGTGTCGCTGATGCCTACCTGCCTCGTCGATCTCGTGCGGCCGGAGGCCGGGGTCGCCGCCGTGCGCGTGCTGCGCCGGGCCGGCTACCGCGTCACCTTCCCGGGCGGTCAGACGTGCTGCGGCCAGCCGGCCTGGAACTCGGGGTTCCCCGAAGAAGCGCGACGCGTCGCGGCCACCACGCTCGGCGCACTGGCCGAAAGCGAGGGCCCCATCGTCGTGCTCTCGGGTTCGTGCGCCGCGACGATGCTGCACGCCTGGCCGGAGCTGTTCGAGGGAGACGCGCGCGCAGCCGGCGTGCTCGAGCGCGTGGTGGAGTTCGGCGCGTTCCTGGCGCCGCTCGCGGGGGCAGCGCCCGTGCTGGGCGCCCGCCGGCAGGTCGCCTTCCACTGCTCGTGTCATCAGCGGCGCGGCCTGCGCGACACGACGTCGGGCGCGGCACTGATCGGCTCGCTGCCGGGCGTCGAGCTCGTGGAGCACGTCGATGCCGACGCCTGCTGCGGCTTCGGCGGGACGTTCGCGATCAAGTTCCCCGACGTCTCCACCGCCATGGGCCGTGACAAGGTCAACGCCGTGCACGAGGCCGGGGCCGCCGAGCTCGTGTCGGGCGATGTCGGCTGCCTCATGCACCTCGGCGGCGTGGCGGGCGAGACGCAAGTCCCGCTCGCGACCACGACGCTGCCCGAGCTGCTCGAGCGCGAAGGCTGGACGCCATGAGCGTCGTCTACGACGGCGACAAGACGCTCGACGCCCGCATCGACAAGGCGCTCGACGACCCGCGCCTGGCCACGACGCTGGCAGCCTCACGGCGTCACCTGATTGGCTATCGCGCCGCCGTCGAGGAGCGGCACCCGGACTGGGCGGAGCGCGTCGACCGCGCCCGCGCGATTCGCACCGACGCCGTGGCGCGCGCTCCGGAGCTGCTCGCGCGCTTCGAGCAGGCCGTGACGAGCCGCGGGGGCAGCGTGATCCACGCGGCCACCGCCGAGGACGCCGTGAGCGCAGTGCTGGAGATCGCGCGGCGGCGAGGTGTGCAGGTGGTCGCCAAGGGCAAGTCCATGGTGTCCGAGGAGATCGAGCTCAACCACGCGCTCGAGGCCGCCGGGCTGACGCCCGTCGAGACCGACCTCGGCGAGTGGATCGTGCAGCTTGCGGGCGAGCGGCCGTCGCACATCCTCGCCCCCGTGATCCACCGCTCGCGTGGGCAAGTCGCGGAGGTGCTGGCGACTCATCGCGGAGGGCCGATGTCGGACGACCCCCAGGCCCTCGTCACGTACTCGCGCGAGCAGCTGCGCTCGGTCTTCCTCGAAGCCGGCATGGGCATCACGGGCGCCAACTTCATGATCGCCGAGACCGGCACCGTGGTCGTGCTCGAGAACGAGGGCAACGGCCGTCTGGTCTCCTCTCTGCCGCGCGTGCACGTCGTGCTCGCGGGCCTCGAGCGCGTCCTGGAGACCACCGCCGACGCGGCCTTCATGGTCGAGCAGCTCACGCTGGCGGCGGTCGGGCGCGAGCTGCCGAGCTATGTCTCGTGGCTCAGCGGGCCCGCGGTCGACGGCGATGACGGCCCCGAGGAGTTCGTCGTGATCGTGCTCGACAACGGCCGCTCCCGCGTGCGCGAGAGCGACGAGCGCGAGATCCTCAACTGCATCCGCTGCGGCTCCTGCCTGACCGTCTGCCCGGTCTACTCCAAGGTCGGCGGCCACGCCTACGGCTCGGTCTACAGCGGCCCGATCGGCGCCGTGCTCACGCCCCTGCTGACGGACATGCGGCGCGACGAGGGCCGCAAGCTGCCGTTCCTGTCGTCCCTCTGCGGCGCCTGCACCGAAACCTGCCCGGTCGGCATCCCGCTGCACGACCTGCTCATCCGCGACCGCACGCTCGCCAACCGCGCAGGCCTGGCCGGGCGCGGCGAGCGCGCCGCCTGGGGCGCGTGGTCGCGCGCCTGGTCGAGCCCGAGGCTGTACCGGGC
>JALYLC010000628.1 GCA_030774435.1 Actinomycetota bacterium | reverse complement strand
GACGCGACCAGGCCTACGAGTCGCTGCGAAGCGTCTTCCGGGACGCTCCGGCGACCCCTGAACGCGACGAGCTCGTACGCCTCGCCGGCTCGCGCCTCTTCCTCGACCCCGTCACGGAGTCGCGGCTGGTTGCGCGGGTTGCTCGCCGGCGCACCGCAGCGCCGCAGAGCTCGGGGCGGGTACGGCTTCCCATGGACGCCGCCCAGCGCGATGAGCGGCTGCTGCTGGCGCTCGCTCTGGCGGCCGGCGAGCGCGGCCTGGCAACGCTCGACCGCGTGCCGCCCGAAGCACTCACGCACGAGGAATTGCGTGATGCGCACGCCTGGGTGCGCGCGCGCTTGAACCAGGATGGCCGAGCGACCGTACACGACGTACAGCGTCTCGAGCCGGAACTCCTGGCGCTGGCGGCGCGGCACGGGGGGCCCGAGGCGCTTGCGGAGGTCGCCGGTCGCGTCGAGTCGCGGTGGATCGAGCGCCGACTGGAACCCCTCAAGGAGAAGCTCGCCGCAGCCGAGATAAGTCCCGAGGAGATGAGGGAGCTTGCCGAGCTCCAGGCACTGGCGCGCAGCGCCGGTGGCGCCTACGCCCCACGAACGAGTGGCAGCAGATGACGGACCCCTTGACACGCGACGATCCCGACAACGAGCACGAGCTCTCTGGCTCGCAGCTGCTCGGCCTGCTCTCGGACGCTCCCGACGACGAGGAGGAGACTCCCTCGCGCGACGTGCACGGCTTCGAGGTCATCGTCGTCGACGATGACGAAGAAGAGGAGCCCGAGGTCGAGGCCGGCCCGACGATCGACGTGACGGTGCGTCACCGCGCGCACGATCCGGTGCGTGCGTATCTGCGCGAGATCGGCCGCGTGCCGCTGCTCACGGCGGCCGAGGAGATCGCGCTCGCGAAGCGCATCGAGCGCAACGACCCGGCCGCGCGCCGCCAGCTGATCGAGGCAAACCTCCGCCTGGTCGTGTCGGTCGCGAAGCGCTACGTCGGCCGCGGCATGCTCTTCCTCGACCTCATCCAGGAAGGCAACATCGGCCTCATGCGCGCCGTCGAGAAGTACGACTGGCGCCGCGGCTACAAGTTCTCGACCTATGCGACCTGGTGGATCCGCCAGGCGATCACGCGTGGCATCGCCGACCAGGCACGCACGATCCGCGTGCCGGTGCACATGGTCGAGACGATCAACAAGCTGCATCGCATCCAGCGCCAGCTGCTGCAGGAACTCGAGCGCGAGCCGACCCCCGAAGAGCTCGCCGTGACGATGGAGACGACGCCCGAGCGCATCGTCCAGATCCTCAAGATCGCCCAGGAGCCCGTCTCGCTCGAGACGCCCGTCGGCGACGAGGACGACGGCTCGCTTGGAGCATTCATCGAGGACGACGAGCAGACGCGCCCGCACCAGACAGTGCTCTCGAAGCTGCGCGGCGAAGAGTTGCAGGACGTGCTCTCGACGCTCTCCCACCGCGAACGCAAGGTGCTCGAGCTCCGCTACGGGCTCGACGGCAGCGACGCCCGCACGCTCGAGGAGGTCGGCCGCGCCTTCGGCGTGACGCGCGAGCGCGTCCGCCAGATCGAGTCGCGCGCCCTCATGAAGCTGAAGAGCTATCGCGAGACCCAGCGCCTGCGCGATTAGGAGCCCGCTGGTACGCTTAAAGCAGCCTTCCTCGGTAGCTCAATGGTAGAGCATCCGGCTGTTAACCGGAGGGTTGTAGGTTCGAGTCCTACCCGAGGAGCTCACGCAAAAGGCCCGCTCAGGCGGGCCTTTTGCATTTCTCGGACGATGGCGTCTGGCGCCTCGTGCTACCAGATTGCTACCGAGCTTGCTGGTGGCCGAGGACAGCGGCTTCCGTCCGGGCCGCCGCATCAGGGATGAGCGTGCGCTCGAGGTGCCCGTAGTTCCGGATCGTCGTCGCGATGACCCATCTGCCGCCGCACGTATTCGACGGGGAAGCCGAGCGACAGCCAGACGCCACCTGGGCTCCTGCTCCTCCGACGGCTCGTCCGACGGCGACGCGTTCCGCGTGGTTTACTCGCCTGCGGAGGTGCCGCATGCAGGAAGAGTTGGGAAGGTTGATGGTCGGATCGGCGCTCAGCGTCTGGGATGCGCCGGTCAACCGAAGCACCCGCCAGCGCGAGCTGGAGACCTTGCTCGTCCAGGTGCCGTTGTTCAGTGGGCTGTCCGGACGCCACCTGCGCCGGGTTGCGAGTGTCGCGGAGCACAAGCATTGCCTCGCGGACACCGCCCTGGTGCGCGCAGGCGCTCCCGGCGACGCGTTCTACACCATCCTCGACGGCGAGGCCCGCGTGGAACTGTCGGGCGGCCCTATCGTTCTCGGTGCGGGGGCGTTCTTCGGAGAGATGGCGATCATCGACGGCGCGCCGCGCTCCGCGACGGTGACTGCCGTCACGGATGTCGTGGTCCTCGTGATCCCGCGCGAGAAATTCCGTGCGCTCCTCCTCGACGAACCGAAGGTCATGTTTGCGATCATGGCGACGCTCGCCCAGCGCCTGCGCGAGGCGCAGACCTAGCATTCGGACGTGCACCTCGGCGGTCGTGTGAACGGGAAGCCACAGCGGGCCTTTGAGTTGACGAGCCCTTCAACCCCTTTCGAGCAAATCCTTGAGCCTCGCGAGATCGGCGGCAACAGCCTCGGCGTCGCCCGCGAAGTCTTCGTCGGCCACAACCGGCTAGCGGGGTGGTGCGTGTGGTTGGTTGGTGGTGATCGCGCGTCTGGCTTCGTTTTCGAAGGCGGGCTGCTCGGCGTTGCCGCTGGTGTGGATGTGGTGATCGTGCGGCAGCTTGTGGTGGTGGGGGCAGAGCAGGATGAGGTTGTCGAGCTCGGTCTTGCCGCCGCGCTCGACCGGGGTGAGGTGGTGTGCCTCGAGTTCGTGGGTGGCGGTGCAGCTGGGGTATTGGCAGTGGGGTGAGCGCGTGTGCAGGGCGCGCTGCTGGGCGTAGGAGGCGCAGCGCCCGACGCGTGAGTGGCGGAGGTCGCGGCCGGTTGGTTTGATCGTGAGGCGGCGTGCGTCGCAGGCGAGCCGCTCGGCGGTCTCGGGGCTGAGTGGCCCCGTGCCCTCGAGTAGCGGCGGCTCGTCGTCGCTGATGTGCACGATCAGGGTGGTGGGGCTGCGTCTCGCGCCGTCGTCGGCGTTGCCGTACTGTCGGGCGAGTGTGACGAGCGCGTCTGCGGCCGACTGCTGCCAGTCGAGGATGGTGCTGGCCTGCTTGTCGCTCGCGCGCTGGGTCTTGGCGATGCTCCAGATGGCTTGCTCGAAGGCGGCGCCCTGCTCGAGCGGCAGGCGCCCGCTGAACGCGAGCTCGCGCCGCCCCGCGCGTCCAGGAGAGGCTGAGAGCGCGTCGCTTGTAGAGCTCCTGGTCATCCGTGACGGTGGGCGGGACGATCGTGCGCGCGGCCAGCGCGATGGCGCTGGGCGGCTTGCCGACGGCGAGATGTGCCAGCTCGGCATCGCTGGCCGGGGTCGCGTACTCGGTGGCGGCTGCGACCTGGTCGAGGGTCAGCGCGCCGGTGCTCAGCGCGTGGTCGAGCGCGGGCAGGCTGCGCAGTGCGCTGCTCGTGCGGGTGATGCGCGCGGCGGTGCGGTGGTCGCTGCTGCAGATCTGCGCGAGCCACTGGGCGC
>JALYLC010000627.1 GCA_030774435.1 Actinomycetota bacterium | reverse complement strand
GGGCGGCGCGGATCCCGCGGCCGTCGCGTTCGACGCCGTCTCGGCGGGCGAGGCGCGCGGGCGCGATGTCGTGATCATCGACACCGCGGGCCGGCTGCACACCCAGGAGCACCTGATGGAGGAGCTCTCGAAGGTCCGGCGCGTCGTCGCGCAGCGCCTGCCGGGCGCGCCGCACGAGACGCTCCTCACGATCGACGCCACCACCGGTCAGAACGGGTTGCAGCAGGCCCGGCGCTTCGCGGCCGCGACCGACGTGACGGGCATCGTGCTGACGAAGCTCGACGGGAGCGCCAAGGGCGGGATCGCGATCGCGATCGCGCACGAGCTGGGCCTCCCGATCAAGCTGATCGGGATCGGGGAGTCGCTCGAGGATCTGCGCCCGTTCGACGCCGAAGCGTTCGCCCGGGCGCTGTTCACGGAATGAGCCGTCGCGCGGCCACGGGGGCCGAAAACGTGCTGCGTGTATCATTCAGTTGTCAAAGTGGAGGCGTCACCCGTTTCCCACCCGCCGGCGGAAGGTTCGCCGCGCCGGGTCGCATACGTGCACGCCGGGTGGCGTCCCTGCGCATGAGAGGAGCAGGTTGAAGCATTCGGTGAAGCGCCAGTGAGGCCGCGCGGTGGCCAGGATGTGCGTCCGGCAGAGCCGCGCACCCGGGTCAACGAGACGATCCGTGTACCGCAGGTGCGGTTGATAGACGACGACGGGTCGCAGATTGGCGTCAAGGCGCGCGACGAAGCTCTGGAGTACGCCTGGGCCAAGAACCTCGACCTCGTCGAGGTGGCCCCGGACGCGAATCCGCCCGTCTGCCGGGTCATGGACTACGGCAAGTACCGGTACGACCAGGAGCAGAAGCAGAAGCTGGCGCGCAAGCACCAGAGCACGATCACGATCAAGGAGATCAAGCTCCGCCCGAAGATCGATCCCCACGACTACGCCACCAAGAAGGGCCATGTCGTACGCTTCTTGCGCCAGCGCGACAAGGTCAAGGTCACGATCATGTTCCGCGGGCGCGAGATGAGCCATCCCGAGCGCGGTAGGGCGTTGCTCGAACGGCTCGCAGAAGATGTGTCCGAGCTCGGCGTGATCGAGTCCGCGCCGATCCAGGACGGCCGCAACATGGTGATGCTGCTGGCTCCGGTCAGAGAGCTGCCTCCCACGAAGCCGGGCGCGAACGAGGCCCCGGCCGCAGAGCCCGCCCCGTCCGAACCCGCCGCCGAGGCGCCGACAGCCGAAGCCGCAGCGCCCGAGACCCCGAAGCCAGAAACCGCAAAGCCCGCAGCCAAGCCGAAAGCCCCCGCCAAGCCCAAGGCCGCGAGGCCCAAGGCAGCGGTGGCCGAAGCGGCCGCCCCCGACCCAGAACCGGAACCGACGAGCACCTGATGCCAAAGATGAAGACCCACTCCGGCGCCAAGAAGCGCTTCAAGCTGACCGGCAGCGGCAAGTTCACGCGCCGGCACGCCATGCGCTCGCACATCCTGGAGAAGAAGACGCCGAAGCGGAAGCGCGCCTTCCGTCACGATCAGCCGGTCGCGCACTCTGACGAGAAGCTCGTCAAGGGCCTTCTCGGGCTGCGCTGAGGAAGGAAGCCGTTCATGACCCGCGTCAAGCGATCCGTTCACGCGCGCAAGAAGCGCCGCAAGGTTCTCTCCCAGGCCTCGGGCTACTGGGGCCTGAAGTCCAAGGTCTACAAGCGCGCGAAGGAGCAGGTTCGGCACAGCCTGCAGTACGCCTACCGCGACCGGCGCGTGCGCAAGCGCGACTTCCGTCGGCTCTGGATCGTGCGCATCAACGCGGCCGCCCGCATGCACGATCTCTCATACAGCCAGATGATCAACGGGCTGAAGCGCGCCGACGTCGCCGTCGACCGCAAGGTGCTGGCCGATCTCGCGGTGCACGAGCCGAAGACCTTCGCTGCGCTGGCCGAGCGCGCCAAGGCGGCGCTGGCGCAGTGACCGTCCGCGAACGCGGGTGATGCTCCATGATCACCCGCGCTCGTCGAACGCGCAGAAAGTGCGGTTGCTGCTGGGGGTGCTGGGGCTCGAATACGAGCGCCGCGCGGTGCCGTTCGGACAACCCCGGCCCGAGTGGCACCTCGCGCTCAACCCGGTCGACTGGCTGCTGGACGCCGTTGCAACGACACTGCGCCCGGCCGGCCGCGAGGTCGACGCGCCGGCCTACGGCTGGCGCCCGGGTCGCGGCATCGGCGCAGAGCCGCCCCGGCGCGAAGAGCTGCCGGCGGCGATCGCGAGCGTCGCGCCGAGGCTCGAGGCGTTCGCGCGCCTGAAGGAGTGGGTCGAGACGGTCGGCGGGCACCCCGCCTGGGCGCCGGTCGCCGCCGAGAGCGGGGTCCCGCTGTGATCACGAGCCGCGCCAACAGCCGCGTCAAGGCCACGCGCGCGCTGGGCGAGACGAAGGAGCGGAAGCGCACGGGCCTCTTCGTCGACGAGGGCGAGGATGCCCTGCGGGCCGCCCTGGCTGCCGGCATCGCGCCCGTGGAGGCGTTCGTCGACGACGACCTCGGCAGCGATCGCATCGCCGAGGAGCTGGAGACGGCGGGCACCAAGGTCCTGCGCTGCACGGCGGAGGTGATGGCAGCGCTCTCGTCGCTCTCGCATTCGAGCCGGGCGGTCGGCGTGCTGCGCGCCAACGACCTGCCGCGGCTCATGCGCGACTCGCCTGCGGCCGACGTCGGGCTCCAGTTGCACGGCGTGTCCGATCCGGGCAATCTCGGCACGCTGCTGCGGACGGCCCACGGTCTCGGGCCGGCGCACGTCGCGCTGGGCGAGGGCTGCGCCGACCCGCTCTCGCCGCGCGCCGTGCGCGCGAGCATGGGAGCGCTGTACGAGGTGCCCGTGATCGTCTTGTCCGAGGCGCCGCCGCTCGCCGTGATCGCGCTCGACGCC
>JALYLC010000626.1 GCA_030774435.1 Actinomycetota bacterium | reverse complement strand
CCCATTGCCAGTGCACGACATCGGCCTGCCAGTCGCGCACGCGGCGGACGAGCCGGGCGAGCCCGACGGCGTGCCCGCTGAACTTGAGCGGCACCCGCGCGGGCGTGGTGGGGCGTCGCTCGAGCAGCCGGGCCAGCGGCGGGCCGAAGATCTCGCGGCGGGTGTAGCCGTCCGGGGCGGGCGGGGCGCCGTGCGTGAAGTGCGCAGTCAGCAGCTCGACCTCCGCGCCGGCTGCGGCGAGTGCCCGGCAGAGCTCGTCGTCGTAGGGCAGCGTGTAGGCCTGCGGGTCGATGACGGCGACGCGCACGTCAGCCGCCGATGCCGAGGCGCCAGAGGCGCTCGAGCTGCTGCATGCAGAGCGCGTCGGGTCCCTTGCCCTCGTGCCCGACCGTCTCCAGCACCGCCGGCAGGCCCTGTAGGCGCGGCCGGCCGAGAAAGGCCGAGAGGCGGTCGCCGATCAGCCCCTCTCCGATGTTCGCGTGACGATCGCGATTGGAGCCGAGTTCCGTCTGCGAGTCGTTGATGTGCAGCGCCTTCAGGCGCTCGAGCCCGATCCTCGCGTCCAGCTCGTCGAGCAGCGCGTCCACCGTCGCCGCATCCCCGACGTCGATCCCGGAAGCGAAGAGGTGCGCGCTGTCGAGGCACACGCCGAGCCACGGATGCCTGCCGCAGCGATCGATCACGAGCGCGAGCTCCTCGATCGTGAGGCCCATCGTGCCGCCCGCCCCGGCCGTGTTCTCGAGCAGGAGCCAGGTGCCGTCGGCGGCGAGCTCCAGCACGCGTTCGAGCACGGGGGCGGCGCGGTCGAGACCTGCCTCGAAGCCGCTGCCGAGATGCGAGCCGAGGTGGACGATCACGGCCAGCGCGCCCAGGCCGCGACCGGTGCGCAAGGCCTGCGTGAGCACCGCCTCGGAGCGCTGCACGGTCAGCTCATCCGTGCCCGCGAGGTTGATCAGGTAGGGCGCATGACAGACGGCCACGAGGTCGGCCTCGGCGGCCAGCTCGCGGAAGCGGGCGAGGTTCTCGTCCGGGTGCACGGCCGGCTTCCAGACGCGCGGGCTCTGGGGGAAGACCTGCAGCGAACGACAGCCGAGCTCCGTCGCCCGACCGACCGCCTCGTAGATCCCGCCGGCGCTCGAGACATGGGCTCCCAACAGCACGCCGGACAGCCTATCCGCCTAGACTCCAACCTCGTGGCCAGCCCTGTCCGCACGCGGTTTGCGCCGTCGCCAACGGGTTTGCTGCACGTGGGCGGCGTCCGCACGGCGCTCTTCTCGTGGCTCTACGCGCGGCACAACGGCGGGCGCTTCGTGCTCCGCATCGAGGACACCGACGAGACGCGTGAGCACCCCGAGGCGATCGAGCAGATCCAGCGCTCGCTGCGCTGGGTCGGGCTCGAGTGGGACGAGGGCCCGGATGCTCCCGGCGACTGCGGGCCGTACATCCAGAGCGAGCGGCGGCCGCGCCATCGCGAGGTCGCCGAGCAGTTCCTGGCCGCGGGGCTTGCGTACCGCTGCTACTGCACGCCCGAGGAGCTCGCCGCGGAGCGCGAGGCGGCGCAGCGCGAGAACCGCGCGTTCATCTACTCCCGCCGCTGCCTCGCCCTGAGCGCGGAGGAACGCGCTGCTCGCGAGGCCGCCGGCGATTCGTCGGTCATCCGCCTGCGCACGCCCGGCGATGGCGCATGCGTGGTCGACGACCTCGTGCGCGGCGAGGTGCGCTTCGAGTACGCGCAGCTCGGCGACCACGTGATCGTGCGCTCCGACGGCGTGCCGACCTACAACTTCGCCAACCCGATCGACGACGCCGACATGCGCATCACGCACGTCATCCGTGGCGAGGACCTGCTCAGCTCCACGCCGCGCCAGGTGCTCGTGTACCAGGGCCTTGGCGCGCCCGTGCCGGCGTTCGCGCATCTGCCGCTGCTGTTCGGGCCCGATCGCAAGCGCCTCTCCAAGCGGCACGGCGCGACCAGCGTCGAGGAGCTCCGCGAGGCCGGCTACCTGGCCGAGGCGGTCGTCAACTTCCTCGCGCTGCTCGGCTGGCACTTCGGCTCCGAGCGAGAGTTGTTCACGCGCGAGGAGCTGATCGGCCTCTTCTCCCTGGAGCGCGTCAACCCGGCGCCCGCCGTGTTCGACGCCAAGAAGCTCGAGTGGATGAACGGCGTCTACCTGCGTGCGCTGCCGACGTTCGACCTCGCCGAGCGCTTGATCACCTACCTCGGCGAGCAGGGGTCGCCGCTGGCCTCCCAGCCCGACCGGATCGTCGAGGTCACGCCGCTCGCACAGGAGAAGATCGCGACGCTGGCCGAGTTCGAGCCGCTCTGCTCGTTCTTGTTCGGCCCGATCGAGATCGATCGGGAGGCCTGGGAGCGCGTGGCCGGGCACGAGCGCGCGGGCGAGATCCTGGCCGCCGTGCAGGCGTCGCTCGCCCAGTGCGAGTGGACCGTGGACGCCATCGAGGCGACGCTGCGGGCCGTCTGCGAGCAGCTGTCGCTCAAGCCCCGCGTCGTGTTCGGCCTGATCCGCGTGGCGGTCACCGGCACCAGCATCTCGCCCGGTCTGTTCGAGAGCGTGCACCTGCTCGGTCGCGACGAGACGCTCGCCCGTCTGGCCGCGGCCGCGGCGCGGCTCTAGCGTCTACTTCCCCCCTGAAATAGTCGGTTGGTGGGTGCGTCCGGTGGAGGTCCTAGAGTCGCTGTAAATACGCGACTTTGGGGGTGCGGGATGTTGCGGGAGCGGTCGCTCGGGGAGAGCTTGTGGGAGGCGGTTCTGCCGGCGGAGTTGCGCGAGCTGCCGCCTGAGTTGGGCAAGGTGGACGCGATCCTCGACGAGGATCGCTTTCTGGTGCCGTTCCGTTCGCGGGTGACGGCCACAACGGGCCGGCCGACGATCCCGATGGAGACGTATCTGCGGTTGATGTACCTCAAGCATCGCTACGGGCTGGGTTACGAGACGCTCTGCAGGGAGGTGGCGGATTCGTTTACGTGGCGGCGTTTCTGCCGCATCGCGCTGGCTGGGCGGGTGCCCGACCCGACGACGTTGATGAAGCTGACCAAGCGGCTCGGCGCGGGGCTCGTGGAGGAGCTCAACGCGCAGCTGCTTGCGCTCGCGGTCGAGCGTAGGGTGCTGCGCTCGCGTCGTCTGCGGGTCGACACGACCGTCGTGGAGGCAGATATCCGTAGCCCGACCGACTCCGGTTTGTGTGCGCATGCCGTTTCCCGGCTGACGCGGCTGGCGAGGCGCATCAAGGCCGCCGGTCTCGCTTCGGGCGTGCCTCTGCGCGACCGTCGCCGCTCGGTCGGCAAACGGGTGCGGGCGATCTCGGCCGCGCGCGTGCGCGCCCGCGAAATGCTGGGCACGATCGACCGGCTGACCGGTGAGATCGCGGCCCGCGCCAAGCAGACCGCAGGCGAGGCTCGCAGGATGCTACGTGCCTGCCGCCGCGAGCTCGCCTCGGGCGCAAAGCCGGGCGGCGCGCTGGTCGACCGGCTTGAGCGCGAGCTCGAGGCCGCCGAGCAGATCCTCGCCCAGACCGACCTGCGCCTGGCCGGGCAGCGCACGATCCCCGACCGGCGCGTCTCGCTCGTCGACCCCGACGCCCGCCCGATCCGCATGGGCAGCCCGCGTCGCCCAACCGAGTTCGGCTACAAAGCCCTCCTCGCCGACACCGCCGAGGGTTTCGTGATCGCCGATGTCCCCGAGCGTGGCGCCGCGACCGACGGCAGCATGCTTGAGGCAGCGATCGCGCAAGCCAAGCACGCAGGCATGCAGCTACGCAGCGTCTACGCCGACCGCGGCTTCGGCACCAGCACTGCCGATGCCGCGCTTGCCCAGCACCGCATCCGCGATCCCGTGATCCCACGTCAGCAGCGGGCCGCAGCGATCGAGCACACCCGCGCCTGGCGTCGCCGCTATCGCTTCCGCAACGGCCTCGAGGGACGCATCTCGCAACTGAAACGCAAAGGCCTACGCCGCACCCGCTTACGTAGCCTCGAAGGCGCGCAGACCTGGGTCGGCAGCATCACCCTCGCCCACAACCTGCAGCGCATGGCACTCCTCACCTGACCGGCAACAGCAGCGAGCGACCACCAGCCCGGCCGCACACCAACCCCGCCCAGCCGGCCAACGCTCAACCGACTATTTCAGGGGGAAGTAGCGTCTAGCCGCGTGCGGCGACGCGCTGGGCCACGAGCGCCGCGAGCGCGTGGGCGCCGGCAGAGAACGCGCGGCCGTTGCGGGACGCCAGTGCTCCCAGTGCCGCACCGGCTGCGAGGGCGCGCGCGGGCGTCGACGCCCGGGCACCGGGGAGCGCAGCGAGCATCCCCAGCGCCAGCTGTGCCGCACGGCCTGCGGCGGGGCGATCCGGCGCCAGGCTGCGTGCCAGATCGGAGCTCGTGAGGCCCTGTCTACGGCCTGCGGCGTAGGCCACCGCGATCGCGACGGCGCCGGCGAGCGCACCCCTGAATTCCGCGCCAGACGGTCGAATGCGCGGCATGCCTGCACGTTTGCATTCGGACCGGGGGATGAGGTTTCTGCTATCTCGGCCGACCTTGAAATGAGCATGTCCCAGACAGCCATCATCACCGAAGAGCAGATGCCGCTCGGCATCGGATCGCTCGTCTCCCTCTCCATCAACATCTGCGAGCCGCTGCCCGCCATCGTCGCCGGTGGCGACGAGCGTACGTTCGTCGTGCAGACGGCGGGCAGGCTCCCTGCGAAGGTCGGCGACCGCGCCGTGATCGGCTGGAGCATCGGCGGGGAGCTGCACGAGCTGCGCTCGCGCGTCGTCCGCCCCTACGGCCTGGAATCCCTGCTCACGGTCTCGCGCCACGGGATCATCACGCGCACGGGCGACCGCCGCGGCGTGGCGCGCTTCGTGCTCGTCGCGGGCGGCAGCCTGCTGCTCGACGGCGATCGCGAGATCTTCGGCTTCACGCACGACCTCTCGATCCATGGCGTCGGCCTGCTGCTGGAGGGCGATACGCCGCCGCTCGGCACGCGCGGCGGCCTCGAGGTGCGGGACGCCCTGGGTGTGCTGCTGCCGCGGGCGACCGTCCGCGTCGTCCACACGAGCGAAACGCGGCAGGAGGGCGTGGCGCGCGTCGGCCTCGTCTTCGACGATCCGGACCGCGTGGCCGGAGCGACCGGGCGTCTGCTCTCCTTGCTCGCCTGAGACGCTCAGGCGCAGGCGGCGAGGCGCGTTGCGAGCGCGCTGACGCTCAAGCGCAGTTCAGGCGGGGTGTGGATCTCGAAGGCGCAATCCAGGCCGGCGAGGACGCCCGCCATCCAGTCGAGCGAGTTGACCCGCATGCGCAATAGGGTCTGGGCGCCCTGCGGTGCGAGCTCCGCCAGCGTCGCGGGCAGGCGAGCCGCAGCCTCGTCGAGCGCGAGGTCGAGCAGCACCGCGACCTCCCACCTCCAGGGCACGCGGGCCAGCGACCGGCTCACGTACGCGACGGCGTCGAAGCCGGTTGGCGGGGCGAGCGCCGCCTCGCGTGCGACGGCGACGCTCGTCATGCGATCGACGCGGAAGGTGCGCATGTCCTCACGCGCCTGATCGTGCGCGGCGAGGTACCAGCGCCCGGCGTGGACGACCAGGCCGTGCGGGCTCACATCGCGCTGCGTCGCCTCGCCCGAGAACGCGCGGTAGGCGAAGCGAACTCGCCGGCGGCGCCGGATCGCGTCGGCCAGCGTCAGTGCCACGCCACCCCCGATCGGGGCGCCGCTCGGCGCTGCGGTGAACGCCAGCGTCTGCTCCAGCGCCTCGACCTGCGCGCGCAGCGGGGCCGGCAGCACCCGCAGGATCTTCGTGAGCGCCCCGTCTACCGACCCGGCCGTGCCGATCAGCCCCATCACCACGGCGACCGCCTCGTCGTCGTTCAGCATCAGCGGCGGCAAGCGGTAGCCGGGGCGGACGCGGTAGCCGCCGCCGACGCCGCGCTGGCCCTCGACCGGGATGTCGAGCGCCTGCAGCGCCGCGATGTAGCGCCGGACGGTGCGGGCGTCGATCCCCAGGCGCTCGGCGATCTCCCGCCCCGTCGTCAGCGGCTGTGCCTGGAGCATCTCGAGCAACTCGAGCAGTCGCGAGGTCGGCGTGAGCACCTGCGCAGTCAAGCACACATAGAGGGCCTGAATCGCCCTCTATTGCTCGTAGCCTCTCTCAGAGACCGACGAACGCAAGGGGGCCGCGATGCACGACGTGATGCAAGCGAGGGGCACGGCGCACGACTTCGACTTCCTGTTCGGCAGTTGGAGCGTGCGCAACCTCCGGCTGCGCGAGCGGCTGGCCGGAGGGGACGAGTGGGAAGAGTTCATGGCGACCAGCGTCGCGCGCCCGCTGCTCGACGGCCTGGGCAACGAGGACGAGTTCCGCACCGACCACGACGGCGGCATGGCCGGAATGTCGTTCCGCTTCTTCGACGCCTCGACCGGGCTGTGGTCGATCTACTGGGCCGACAGCCGGCGCTGCGGCTTGCTCGATCCGCCGGTCATCGGCTCGTTCGCCGGCGGCGTGGGGGTGTTCGAGGGCGGAGACGTGTTCGAGGGCCGTCCGATCCTCGTGCGCTTCATCTGGTCGAACGTCTTGACGTCGGAGCCGCGCTGGGAGCAGGCCTTCTCGGCCGACGGCGGCGAGACCTGGGAGACGAACTGGGTCATGGAGCTCACACGCACCGGGGGCGACCGATGAGCCCGCTCGACACCGCCGGCGCGGTCACGCCCGCGTACGAGCACGCCACGAAGCTCGTCCAGCCCGGCTCGTCCGTCGCCCTGGCCGGCGGCCTGCTGAAGTGGTACGACATCGCACCGGCCGCAAAGCCCATCCCGGGGGAGATCGCGGAGCTGGCGCGGGCGGCGCTGCCGGACGCCGTGACGTCGCTCGACGGCGAGCTCGGCTTCGTGATCCTGCACCGCTGCGGCGAGACCTTCTACTTCCTGCTGATCTCGACGTGGCGCAACGAGAACGAGCTGTGGGAAACGGTCTGGGCCAAGCCGGGCGAGCACGAGCCCGCGTTCGGCCCGTGGCCCGTCGGAGCGGGCCATCACCCGACGTTCTGCGTCTGGGAGCTCCGCGCAGTCTGCCACGAACAGGCCGCCTGGACCCGCTACCTCCGCTCCCCGCGCCGCGCAAACGACATGGACGCCTACCTGGCCGACCGCTACGAGGGCCCAGCCTGAGCCCTGCACCGCTCGGGACAGACCCCAATGTGGCGCCAGACCCCAATGTGGCAGACCCAATGTGGCGCCGAGCGTTGCGGGGCTCTTGCTACGGGCTTGCGGCGTGGCGGCGCGCTAGTTCGGTCAGCGCGTCGAGTGGATCGCGGCCGTCGCGTGCGAGTAGGACGAGGGCGTGGAAGAGCAGGTCGGCCACCTCGCCGACCTGCTCGTCCGAGCCCGGCTCGGCCAGGAGCACCTCGGTCGCCTCCTCGCCCACCTTGCGGGCGGCGTGCTCGCGCGGGCCGTTCAGGAGCCGCGCGACGTATGACGTGCTCGGATCGGCCTCGCGGCGGGCCTCGATCGTGCGCGCGAGCACGGACGGGAAGCTGCGGCGCTCTCCCCAGCACGTCTCGGTCCCGGTATGGCAGGCGGGGCCTTGCGGCTCGACCTGTAGCAACAGCGCATCGCCGTCGCAATCGGCCCTGACGTCGACGACGGCCAGCGTGTTCCCGCTGGTGGCGCCCTTCTCCCACAACTCGCCGCGGGAGCGGCTCCAGAACCAGGCGCGACCCGTCGCCAGGGTGCGCTCGACGGCCTCGCGGTTGGCCCAGGCGAGCATGAGGACGTCGCCTGTCGCGGCGTCCTGGCAGACGCATGCGACGAGTCCCTCGACGTCGTAGGCGAGGGCTGCCGGGTCGACGCTCATCGCATCGGCAGGCCGCGCGCGCGGCAGGCCTGCTTCACCTCCTCGACCGTGTGGGTGCCGTCGTGGAAGATCGACGCCGCGAGTGCGGCCTCGGCGCCCGCCTCGAGTGCGTCGGCGAGATGCGCGGGGCGCCCGGCCCCGCCCGAGGCGACGACAGGCACGTTCACGGTCTCGCACATCGTCCGCACGAGCTCGAGGTCGTAGCCGTCCTGCACGCCGTCGGAGTCCATCGACGTGACCAGCAGCTCGCCCGCGCCGAGCTCGACGGCCAGCGCGCCCCAGGCCACGGCGTCCCAGTCCGACGGCTTGCGGCCGCCGTCCACGTAGGCTCGCCAGCCGCCCTCCGGCTCGCGGCGGGCGTCGATCGCGCAGACGATGCACTGCGAGCCGAAGCGCTCGGCCGCCTCGCCGATCAGGCTCGGTCGGGCCAGCGCGCCCGTGTTGAGCGAGACCTTGTCGGCGCCCGCCAGCAGCAGCTCGCGCACGCGCCCGACGCGATTGATCCCGCCGCCGACGGTGAGCGGGATGTCGATCTGCTCGGCCGCGCGCTCGACAGCGCGGCAGAGCGCGCCCGGATCCTCGCCCGTGGCCGTGATGTTGAGCCAGACGATCTCGTCGGCGCCCTGCTCGGCGTAGCGCAGCGCGGCCTCGACGGGCTCGCCGCAGTCCCGGAGGTTGACGAAGTTGACGCCCTTGACGACACGCCCGTCGGAGACGTCGAGGCACGGGATGATGCGCTTACGCAGCATCGCTCGCCCAGCGCACGAGGCTGCGCAGGAACTCGGCGCCGGCCGCTCCCGAGCGCTCGGGATGGAATTGCGCGCCCGCCACGCGGCCCTCGCCCACGAGGCTGGCGAAGCCGCCACGCTCGACAGTCGTGGAGGCCAGCAGGCTGCGCGGCGCGGCGTCCTGGACGGCGTAGGTGTGCGCGAAGTAGCACGGCGCGGGGAACGCGGCCGTGAGCGGGTGCGTCGCGGCGGTCTCGACGTCGTTCCAGCCCATGTGCGGGAGGCGGCGGGCACCCGCGAGCCGCGTCGCGCTGCCGGGCAGGAGTCCGAGCCCGGCCGTGTCGCCCTCCTCGCTGCGCGCGAACAGCAATTGCATGCCGACGCACACGCCGAACAGGTGCGAGCCGCCGCGCAGCGCGGCCAGGATCGCGTCCACGAGACCGCGCTCGCGCAGCGCCTCCATGGCCGAGGCGGCCTGGCCGACGCCGGGGATGATCACCAGCTCGCCGCGCGCCACCTGCTCCGGCTGGTCGGTGACCGCGACCTCCGCACCGGCGCGCTCGAAGGCCGCCCGCAGCGAGCGCAGGTTGCCGGCGCCGTAGTCGACCATCGTCGCGATCACAGCACGCCCTTCGTGCTCGCGACGCCGCTGCGGGCGGGGTCAGGCTCGACCGCCTCGCGCAGCGCCAGCGCGACCGCCTTGAAGGCGGCTTCCGCGACGTGGTGGGCGTCCTCGCCGGTGGCCGTGACGTGCAGGCCGAGCCGGCCGCGGCGCGCGAAGCTGTCGAGGAAGTGCGGCACGAGGGTCGACGGCATGCGCCCGATCAGGGGAGCGCGGAGCGCCAGATCGAGCTTCGCGATGCCGCGACCGGAGAGGTCGACGGTGGCCTCCGCCAGCGCCTCGTCGAGCGGCGCGCGCGCCGACCCGAAGCGACGTACGCCCGCGCGGTCGCCGAGCGCGATGTCGAACGCCTCGCCGAGCGCGATCGCGCAGTCCTCGACCGTGTGGTGCTCGTCGACCCAGAGGTCACCGGAGCAGCGCAGCTCGAGGTCCGTGAGCGACCAGAACGCGAAGCTCGTGAGCATGTGGTCGAGGAACCCGAGCCCGGTCGCGACGCGCGCCCGGCCGCCGCCCAGCAGCCCCAGGCGCACCTCGATGCGCGTCTCGCGCGTGGCCCGCCGCACCTCGCCGATGCGGTCGCCGCGCACGCCGTCGGCGGCCTCCGGGGCCTCACCGCCCGCGAGCTGGGCGAGCGCCCGCAGCAGCCGCGTGTTGGCCGCGCGGTGCGAGACCGTGACGCGAAAGCACTCGGCCAGCAGGGGCTCGTGGCTGAACGTGCGCACCGCGCAGCCGCGCTCGACGAGGCGCGTGAAGACGTCCGGCACGGGCGAGCGGGCGAGCACGAAATTGCCGGCGTGCGCCAGAACCTCGACGCCCGCGCGGCGCATTCCCGCGGCCAGCCAGCCGCGCTCCTCGACGATCGCGGCGCAGCGCTCGCGCAGCTCCTCGGCCTCGTGGCAGGCCAGCTCGGTCACCGCGGCCGACCACGACGAGATGGAGCCGGGCGGGCGCAGCGCGTCGAGCGCCTCGGCCAGCGCCGGTTGCGCGAGGCCGTAGCCGACGCGCGCGGCGCCGAGCGCGAAGCCCTTCGAGAACGTCCGCGCGACGACGAGGTTCTCGTGACGGTCGACGAGGGCCGACAGGTCGTCGCCGCCGAGCTCCAGGTAGGCCTGGTCGAGCACGACGATGCCCGGGCAGGCCGCGCAGACGCGCTCGACGAACGCGGCCTCGAGCTGCTCCCCGGTGGGGTTGTTCGGGCTGCAGAGCCACACGAGGCGGACGTTGGGCGCCTCGCGCAGGAGTCCCTCGCGCGCCAGCGAGAGCCCGTCGCCGGGATCGACGGCGATCACCTCGGCGCCTGAGTTGCGGCTCGCGACGGTGTAGAGCTGGTAGGTCGGCTTTGCGACGAGCGCGCGGTCGCCGCGGCCGAGCGCGAGCTGCGCGCACAGTGCCAGCACCTCGTCGCAACCCGCCCCGACGACGATCTGGTTGGTGCTCACGCCGGCGTAGGTGGCGATCGCGCGCTTGAGCGGCAGGTACGACGCGTCGGGGTAGTCGTTGGGCGGGATCGCGGCCAGGCGCGCGATCGCCTCCGGATACCACGCCGGCGCGTCGGCCGGGGTGTTCATGTCGAAGCGGTCGACCGGCCCGTCGGGGATTCCCTCCTGCCAGCGATACGGGCTCGAGCGCGCAAGCTCGGGACGGATGCGGGTGCGCAGATCCTCCACGCTCATGCGATCAGGTGCTCGATCGGCAGGACGAGGATCGACGAGGCGCCGGCCGCGCGCAGCGGGCCGAGCAGCCGCACGATGTCGGCGGCGTCCACGACCGCGTGCACGGCGTGCATGTCGCCGCGGGCGAGCGGCAGCACGGTCGGGGCGTCGAGCCCGGGCAGCAGCATGAGCACCTGCTCGAGGCTCTCGTCGCGCGCGTTGAGCATGACGTAGCGCTTGGGGCGCGCCGCCAGCACCGAGTCGATCAGCAGCCGCAGCTCCTCGGTCAGCTCGCGCTGCTGCGGCGAGAGGTCGCGGCGTGCGATCAGGACGGCCTGGGACTCGAGCAGCGTCTCGAGCTCGACCAGACCGTTCTGGCGCAGGGTGTCGCCGCTCGAGACCAGGTCGACGATGGCCTCGGCGGCGTGCAGCCGAGGCGCGAGCTCGACCGATCCCCCGAGCGTGACGACGCTCGCGTCGACGCCGGCGCTCGCCAGGCGCGCCGCCACGGTGCGCGGGTAGGACGTCGCGATGCGCCCGCCGCCGAGATCCTCCAGGGAGGAGATGGAGGCGCCCTCGGGCACGGCCAGTGCCAGCCGGCAGCGCCCGAATCCCAGCTCCAGCAGCGGCTCGACGTCGGCTCCCGTCTCGACGATCTGGTTCTGGCCTGCGATGCCGAGGTCGACGTCGCCGGCAGCCGTCCACACGGGGATGTCGTCGGAGCGCGCGAGCAGGAGGTCGAGGTCGAGGTCGTGCGCGTGGGCGTGCAGCGTGCGGCCGGTGGTCTCGAACTGGATCCCGGCGTCGCTCAGCAGTCGCGTCGCGGGCTCGGCGAGCCGGCCCTTGGAGGGCAGCGCGAGCCGCAGCAGGCCGCGGCGGGTCACTTGCGCCTCCGCGCCAGCCGGTCGAGCACGAGCCGGTAGCCGCCTTCGCCGTGGCGCAGCCAGTGGGCCACGCGCGTGACGGTCGTCGTCGAGCCTCCGACGCGCTCGGCGACCTCCGCGTAGGGCACGCCGCGATCGACCAGCCGGGCGGCGGCCAGGCGATGTGCCATGGCCTGGATCTCGGCAAGCGTGCAGAGGTCGCGAAGGAAGGCCGCGCGCTCCTCGTCGGTGCGCAGCAGCCCGAATGCGCGCAGCAGGTCGTCGACGGACTCGTCGTGCCAGTCGGGTCGTGGCTGGGCGTTCGAGCTCATCGGTGTGCCATGTTAGCATGGTGTCATGGCAATGGAGGTGATACCGGCAGTCGACCTCTCCGGCGGGCGCGTCGTGCGGCTGCTACAGGGCGACTACGGGCGCGTGACGGGCTTCGACGAGACTCCGGACGAAGCGGCCGACCGCTTCTCCCTCGCCGGTGCGAGCTGGCTGCACGTGATCGACCTCGACGCCGCGCGCGACGGCGAGCGCAGCCCCGAGCACGCCGCGGTGCTGGAG
>JALYLC010000625.1 GCA_030774435.1 Actinomycetota bacterium | reverse complement strand
GGCAGAGCGCGCCCAGGCGCGCCACCACCGAGCGGTCGCGGCGCGGATCGCTGCCCGCCGCCGCTCCCGGCCCTCCGCCCGAAGCGGCCACGCGGACTTGCTGGACGAGCACGAGCTGCGCCAGCCGCTCACCCGCACCGACCGCTACAGCTGGAGCGACACCACCGCCGCCCCGATCGTGGCGGCGGGCGGCGGCATCGAGGCGCTCCTGGAGGCGACCGACCTGCGCAGCCGCGAGAACCTGCTCGGCCTGATCGACCCGGCGCTGCTGGTGCGCGCCCTCGACACCGACGCCAAAGCCGAAGCCGCCGCCCAACCCGACCGGACGCGGCTGCGCCGCCTCAGCCCCGACCCCGAGCTCGTGCGCCGCCGCGCCGCCGGGGAGACGCTGCGAGCGCTCGCCGCCGACTACCAGGTCGCCCACACCACCCTGGGCCGCTGGTTCAAACGCCCCCAGGTCGCTAGCCAGCTGCGCGCGGCAAAACGTCACCCACCCGCACCCACAACCAGCCAACACCGCCCCAGACCACCAGCAAGCAACTGAGCAACACAGCCTGCCGCCGCCGCCCTGTCGTACTTCCCGCAAACTGCGACACCTCACCGGGGTCGGTTGGTCAGCGGTTCCGGCCGGCGACGGCCTGCGCTGCACGTGATTTGCGGACGTGAGCGCGCACACCCCCGCTCACAGCCTGCGCTCACACCACACACGCCCGATGCTCACACCCCGCCAGGTCGAGGCGGCCCAGGTCGAGCCGATCGTGAGCGCACAACCAAGCACACCAAACAACCGTAGGTCGCGGGAACCGGTCTGGCGAGACTCGCTACCGAATGCTCACACCGCTCACCCGTGAGCGCTGGGGAAGGAGCGGCGGCGTCTTTCCCTGAGCCCGAGCGTCGGCGCGGCGCCTCTTTTCCTGATCTATTCGGGGACGGTTGAGCTTGAGGGAGCCATCAGCCACGTGGCGTGCTTCGGCTGTGTTGCGACTAGCAGAGCCGCGGCTACCGACCAGGTCTTCCGTTAAGAAAACGGTCAACAGGGCCGAATGGTTCTTCGGCAGGCGCCGCGGGTAGAATCGGCGCGTGGGCCACCACTCGGTCTGGGAGCTCGTATTCCTGATGGTGATCCTGAAGATCCCGATCGTCTACCTGTGCTTCGTCGTCTACTACGCGATCAAGGCCGAGCCGCGGCCCGAAGAGTGGGCGGCGGTGACCGCGCGGCTCGGGCCGGGCTCCGGGCCGGCGTCGGGCCGGCGGCGACTGCACCCGCGCCGGTTCCGGCCGCACCCGCACGGCGGCCCGACCCGCACCTACCCGCGCACGCCGCGCACGGCGGTCGTGCGGGCGGAGGTCGAGCGGCCCTGAGCGCCGCGGATCCCACCGCCTCGCGCCCGTCCGAGACCGTCGCGGGCTTCCTCGCCTCGTTCGCGATCTTCATCAGCCTGATCGGCCTGGCCTGGCATCCGCTGCGCCTGATCGTCCCCGGGATCATCCTCGCGCTGATCGCCTCGGCGATGGGCGGACGGCACCAGCGGCGTTCGCCTCCGTGATCATCGTCGCGTTCTGCTTCTTCTTCGGAACGATGATCTCGGTGATCACGCAGCGCCCGCTCTGGTAGCGCCTCCCGCGCTGCTACAACAAGGTGTGGAATGAGCCGACCGGAGGCTTCTGGTTCGTGGTCTGGATCTGCATCGTGATCTTCTCGATCGTGGCCGCGGCGCTCGTCTACTCGGTCGTCCGCTTTCGCGCGGCTCCGGACGACGACTCGGACGGCCCCCCCGATCCACGGCCACACCGGCCTCGAGATCGCCTGGACTCTCGTCCCGACGGTGCTCGTGACCGCGATCGGCATCTTCAGCGCGATCGTGCTCGCCCGGAACGACGCGCTCGGCAGCAACCCGCTGCGCATCAACGTCACGGCCCAGCAGTTCGCCTGGAGCTTCAGCTATCCCGGGGCCAAGAATCTGACGACCGGGACGTTGCGGTTGCCGGTCAACCGCTCGGTGCTTTTGACCTTCGATTCGAAGGACGTGATCCACTCGTTCTGGGTGCCGGAGTTCGGGCAGAAGCAGGACACGGTGCCGGGCCTCCACCCCAGGCTGCACATCA
>JALYLC010000624.1 GCA_030774435.1 Actinomycetota bacterium | reverse complement strand
CCATGAACGACGCCGTGCTCGAGGGCATCGCGCCGTTGCGCGGTGTCGAGCCGGATGAGCTCGGCGGCAGCCGCGTCGCGGCGGTGCCGCTCGGGCGCATCGCCGATCCGCGCGAGGTGGCCGAGGTGATCGCCTTCCTACTCTCCGGCGCCTCCTCGTACATGACGGGCCAGTCGGTCAACGTCACGGGCGGCCTGATCACGTACTGACATCGTTCGGTGTCCTGCCCGGACGTTTATGATCGTGCGCATGCAGCCGGCTGCGCAAGCGCTCGCGCGCAGCTTGAAGCGCCGGCGCCTCGAGCGTGCGATCTCACTCTCCGAGCTCGCGCGCCGCGCGGGGGTCTCGAAGGCGACGCTCTCGAGTCTCGAGCGGGGGACGGGCAACCCCTCGGTCGACACCGTCTGGGCGCTTGCGAACGCGCTCAACGTGCCCTTCGGCGATCTCTTCGACGGAGCCGAGGAGGACGTCATTCAGGTGCACCGGCTCGAGGACGCGCAGATCGTGACGGAGGAGGACGGCTTCCGCGGGCGCCGGCTTCTGAGCCGCCAGGGGCGCGGCGGGTTCGAGCTCTACGTGCTCGAGCTCGCGGCCGGCGCGAAGCGCAACGCCGCCCCGCACTCGCCGGGCGTCACCGAGCACGTTCTCGTGATCGACGGCCAGGTCGAGGCCGGGCCCGACGACGACGCCGCCGCGCTCGTTGCGGGCGATTACCTCACGTTCGCCGCCGATCTGCCGCACCACTATCACGCGCTCGGGGGCCCGGCGCGCGTGCTGCTCCTCACCGACTACCCCTAGCGCATCCGCGGCTCCTACGCGGCATAGTAGGATGAACGAACGTCTAATCCGCTACACGGAGACGAGCGTGACGAGGAGCCGCCGGATGCACGCTTTGCTCTACACGGAGTCGTATGACTTCGTGGTGCGCGAGGTCGCGTCTCCGCAGCCCGCGCCGGACGAGGTCCTGCTGCGGGTCGAGGCTGCCGGCATCTGCGCCTCCGACGTCGACGGCGTGAGCTCGCGCTCGCCGCGCCGTACGCCGCCGCTCATCATGGGTCACGAACTGACCGGCGAGGTGGTGGCGGTCGGCGGTCCTGCAGGGACGCATCTGGACGGCGCGCGCGTGGCTGTCAACCCGCAGGTCACGTGCGGCGATTGCCTGCGGTGTCGCTCGGGACAGGAGAATGCCTGTGGCAACCGGGGCCTGATCGGGGGGACGCGACCAGGTGGCTTCGCCGAGCTCGTGGCCGTGCCCGTGCGGTGCATCCACCGGATCGCGCAGGACGCTCCGGCGGAGGTCGCCGTCCTGACGGAGCCGCTCGCCACCTGCCTGCACGCGCTGTCGCTCATTCCCGAGAAGTTCACGAGCACGGCGGTGGTGCTCGGCGGCGGCACCATCGGCACGCTTGCGGCGCAACTCCTGCGCACCTCGGGCACGCGCAGGGTGATCGTGAGCGAGCCCATCCTCGCGCGGCACCTGAGCCTGCGCGACGTCGCCGAGGTCATCGTCGCGCCCGAGGGACTGCGCGAGGCCGTGCTCGAGGCCACCGGGGGCGCCGGGGCAGATCTCGCCATCGATGCTGTTGGTACGAGCAGCTCCCGTCCCGACTCGGTCCGGATCCTGCGGCCGGGCGGCTGCGCGCTCTGGCTCGGGATGCATGCGCAGGAGGCGACGATCCCCGCCTTCGACATGGTCGTGCACGAACAGCGGGTCGTGGGATCGTTCGCGTACACGAACTCGGAGTTCGGCCGCGCCCTCGGGTTGCTCGAGAGCGGGCGCCTCGTGCCGGCCGTCTCGCGCAGATCGGTGCCGCTGGCGGGCAGCGACGACGTCTTCCGCCGGCTTCTCGACGGCGCGCTCGACGGCGTGCTGAAGGAGATCGTACGGCCATGAGCGTCGAGCAGATCGCCTCGGTCGAGCAGCTGACGGCCGACTACCGGCTCATGCTCCTGATCCGCCGCTGCGAGGAGGCGATCGGCCGGTTGCTGAACGAGGGCCTCGTCCACGGCACCGCGCACCTCAGCATCGGCCAGGAGGCCGTGCCCGTCGGCTTCTGCTCCGAGCTGACGTCAGACGACTACCTGACGACGACCTACCGCGGGCACGGGTGGGCGCTGGCGAAGGGCGTCGACCTGACCGGCTTCTTCGCCGAGCTATTCGGGCGCGAGACGGGCCTGTGTCGCGGCCGCGGCGGGTCGATGCACCTCTGCGACATGGGCGTCGGCCTCATCGGCGCCTCCGGCATCGTCGGGGGCGGCCTGCCGATCGCCGCCGGGAGTGCCTGGGCGGCGCAGGTGCGCGGAACCGGCCAGGTGGCGATCGCGTCGTTCGGGGACGCGGCGACGAACATCGGCACCTTCCACGAGAGCGTCAACCTCGCCGCGGTCTGGCAGCTCCCCGTCGTCTTCGTGTGCGAGAACAACCTCTACGGCGAGTTCACGCCGGCGCGCGAGACGTGCCTGCTCACGGACCTCGCCGAGCGCGCCGCCGCGTACGGCATCCCGGGCCGCGTCGTGGACGGCAACGACGTCGCAGCGCTGCGCGCGGTCGCGGCCGAGGCGATCTCGCGCGCCCGCGGCGGCGGCGGCCCGACGCTCGTCGAGGCCAAGACCTACCGGCACCGCGGCCACTCGCGCAACGATCCCGGCACCTACCGTCCCGAGGCGGAGGTCGCGGCGTGGCTGCTGCGGGA
>JALYLC010000623.1 GCA_030774435.1 Actinomycetota bacterium | reverse complement strand
GCCGGCGGCTGAGCGCAAGGCGGCATAGGGCCGCGGCACATCGCCGGCTGCCGGCCCCTGGCCGAGGAACAGGAGCACGGCGCTGCCGTCGGGGAGCAGCGCGAGCTGCAATTGCTGGACGAGCGTGACGGACGCCGGGAGGGCGACGTCCCCGGCCGGCGACCAGCCGCCCGCGGCGGTGCGCGCCGCGCTGGAGATCGTCATGGGCGACGACGCGACGGCGTAGACGGCGAGCGCGCTGGCGTCGCTGCGCAACGCGCCTGCGGCCTCGGTGATGGGCGCCGTCGTGGCTGCGGCCTGCTCGGGCGGGCCGACGGATGAGCCCGTGACCGAGGAGGCGACGAGTGTGGCGCCGCTGCCCTGCTGGGCATGCAGCAGCACGAGCGCGCGCGTGCCAAGGGCAACGACATCGTCCGTCAGCGCCAGCGTGGAACTGGTGGCGATGGCGCGCGGTGCGCCGAAGGCCTTGCCCGGCGCGCGCGTGGCCGCCCGCACGCTGCCGTTCTCGGTCCAGGCGGCGACGGCGGTGCTGTCGGACTCGAGTGCCAGGCGGGGGAGGTCGGCGCTGCCCTTCGCGACGGCGGGGGCCACGCGGACTGGCGTCCACACGCCGCCACTCGCCCATGCCGAAGTGGGCGAGAGCGCGAGCAGGGCCGCCGCGACCAAGAGCCTGCGCAACCGCATTCCGGCAGTCTAGTCACCGCCTTACCCGCGAACTCGCAAACGTTCTTGGAGTGCCGGGCGCGCGTGTGTAGCATCGGCGCAACGGCACCTGATTCTCCGCTGTCGCAACCGACGAGCTCGAGGAGGGACGCGTGGGACGAACCATCGGCCTGACCGTCAATGGCAGGCGTGTCGAGGAGGACGTCGAGCCTCGCCTGTTGCTCGTGCAGTTCCTACGCGAGCAACTCGGCCTGACCGGCACCCACGTGGGTTGCGACACCTCGTCCTGCGGCGCGTGCACCGTGCACATCGACGGCGAGGCCGTCAAGTCGTGCACGGTGCTTGCGGTGCAGGCCGACGGCGCCGAGGTGACCACGATCGAGGGCCTCGCCCAGAACGGCGAGCTGCATCCGGTGCAGCAGGCATTTCACACCGAGCACGGGCTGCAGTGCGGCTACTGCACGCCGGGCATGATCATGAGCGCCGCCTACCTGCTCGAGCAGAATCCGAATCCCAGCGAGCAGGAAGTCCGCCAGGGGCTCGAGGGCAACCTTTGCCGCTGCACGGGCTATCAGAACATCGTCAATGCCGTGCTCGCCGCGGCGAAGGGGTAGGCCGATGGCTGCCACCACGAGTGACTCCGGGATCGGCGCATCGGTCCTGCGCAAGGAAGACGCGCCGCTGATCACCGGCCAGGGCCGGTACGTCGACGACATCAAGCTGCCCAACATGGCCTTCGCGGCCTTCCTGCGCTCACCGCATGCGCACGCGGTCGTCCGCAGCATCGATACATCCGCGGCCGAGGCCATGCCGGGCGTCGTCAAGATCTTCACCTACGACACGCTCGGCCTCGAGGCCGGCGTGCCCTGCGCCTCGAACCCGTTCGGCAACGCCAAGCAGCCCAAGCGGCCGATCCTGGCCGACGGCAAGGTGCGGATGGTCGGCGAGCTGGTCGCGCTGGTCGTGGCCGATACCGCCGCCACCGCGCGCGACGCCGCCGATCGCATCGTCGTGGACTACGAGCCGCTGCCGGTCGTGATCGACGCCGAGAACGCCGGCAAGCCCGGCGCGCCGCAGCTGCACGAGGAGGCTCCCGGCAATCACTGTCTCACGATCGAGCACAAGACCGAGGGCTTCGACGCCGTCTTCGACGCGGCGCCCGTCAAGGTGTCGCTCACGATCGACAATCAGCGGCTCACCGCCGTGCCCATCGAGCCGCGCGGCGTCGTCGCCGACTGGATCTCGTCGAGCGGCGAGCTCACGTTCTACACGTCGACTCAGGTCCCGCACTTCGTGCGCACGTTCGTTTCGGCGATCTGCGGCATCCCCGAGGCCAAGGTGCGCGTGATCGCGCCCGACGTCGGCGGCGGCTTCGGCTCCAAGATCGACGTCTACGCGGAGGAGTTCGCGCTCGCGCAGGCCTCCCGCCTGGCCGGCCGGCCGGTGAAGTGGATCGAGACGCGCTCCGAGCACATGGTCTCGACGGTCGCCGGCCGCGATCAGCTGCAGACGGCCACGCTCGCGGCCGACAAGGACGGCCGCATGCTCGCCCTGCGCGTGCACCTGCTGCAGGACTGCGGCGCCTACCTGGCGCTGCTCACGCCCAGCATCGCGCACCTGACGGTGATCATGGTGCCCGGCGCGTACGCCCTGCAGCACGTCGACATCACGCTCGACGAGGTCTTCACGAACACGGTGCCGACCGACGCCTATCGCGGCGCCGGGCGCCCGGAGGCGGCGCATCTCGTCGAGCGGCTCGTCGACCGGCTGGCCGACGAGCTTGGTCTCGACCCGGTCGACGTGCGACGCCTCAACTTCGCAACCGAGTTCCCGTACACCACGGCCACCGGCCTCGTCTACGACTCCGGCAATTACGCCGGGGCCCTCGACAAGGCGCTCGAGATGTCCGACTACGCCGGCTTCGAGGCGCGCCGGAAGGAGGCCGCCGGGCGCGGCAACCACCGAGGCATCGGGCTCTCGACCTGGGTCGAGATCTGCGGCCTCGCGCCGTCCGCCGTGACGAAGGCGATCGGCATCGGCGCCGGCGGCTGGGAGTCGGCGATCCTGCGTCTCCACCCGACCGGGTCCGCGACCGTGGTCACCGGCTCGTCGGGTCACGGCCAGGGCCATGAGACGTGCTGGTCGCAGATCGTCGAGAGCGAGCTCGGCATCCCGTTCGATCAGGTGGACGTGGTCCACGGCGACACGGGGCAGTCGCCGTACGGCCTCGGCACGTACGGCTCGCGCTCACTCGCCGTGGGCGGCACGGCGCTCCAGCTGACCTGCGGGAAGGTTCGCGACAAGGCGCGCCTGATCGCGGCGCACCTGCTCGAGTGCTCGGCCGACGACCTCGAGTGGTCGGGCAGCCAGTGGCAGGTCAAGGGCTCGCCCGAGCGTGCCAAGACGATCCAGGAGCTGGCCTACGCCGCCTGGGCCGGCGACTCGATGCCGACCGGCGTCGAGCCGAACCTCGAGGCGACGACGTTCTACGACCCGCCGAACTTCACGTTCCCGTTCGGCTCGCACGTCGCCGAGGTCGAGATCGACGGCGAGACCGGCAAGATCGTGGTCGAGCGCTACACCGCCGTCGACGACTGCGGCAACGTCGTCAATCCGATGATCGTCGACGGCCAGGTACACGGCGGCATCGCGCAGTCGATCGCGCAGGCCCTCTACGAGGAGACCGTCTACGACGCAGACGGGCAGATCCTGACCGGCACGCTGGTGGACTACCTGATCCCGTCGGCGGCGGAGCTGCCTCGCATCGAGACGGCGCGGACGGTCACGCCGTCGCCCTCGAACCCGCTCGGGGTCAAGGGCATCGGCGAGGCGGGGACGATCGCGGCCACCGCGGCGGTCGTCAATGCGGCGGTCGACGCGCTCTCGGGACTCGGTGTCCGGCACCTCGAGATGCCGATGCAGCCGGGGCGCGTGTGGGAGGCCATCCAGCAGGCGAAGGCGGGCAACTGATGATTCCCGAGGCATTCACCTACGAACGCGCGGGCTCGGTCGCGGAAGCGCTCGAGCACATGGGGCGCGGAGCGCTGCCACTGGCCGGGGGCCATTCGCTCGTTCCGGCGCTGAAGCTGCGGCTGTCGGCTCCCGAGGCGCTCGTCGACATCGCGCGCATCCCCGAGCTCTCCGGCATCCGCGTGGATGGCGGAACGCTCGTGATCGGCGCGTGCACGCGCCACCGCGTCGTCGCCGAGAGCTCGGAGGTGGCGGTCAACGCCGCCGCGCTGGCGGCGGCCGCCGCAGGCATCGGCGATCAGCAGGTGCGCAACCGAGGCACCATCGGCGGCTCCCTCGCGCAGGCCGATCCGCACGGCGACCTGCCCGCGGTCGCTCTCGCCCTGGGCGCCGAGATCGTCGCTCAAGGCGCGTCCGGCACGAGGACGATCGCCGCGGACGAGTTCTTCGTCGACTACTACACGACCGCCCTCGGGGAGGGCGAGCTGATCACCGAGATCCGCATCCCGGGCGGTCAGTCGAAGGGCGCGTACGCCAAGTTCAGCAGGCGCGCGGCGGACTGGGCCATCATCGGAGCCGCGGTCTCGAAGGGCGGCGGGGGGTGGCGCGTCGGGGTCTGCGGCGCCGGCGCCACGGCACTGCGCGCGACCGGAGTCGAGGCGGCGCTGGCCTCGGGAGCCTCGGCGGCCGACGCCGCGGCGCACGCCGGCGAGGGCATCAGTCCCGAGCCCGGGCTGGACGGTTCCACCGAGTACAAGCGCCATCTCGCCTGCGTGATGGTGCAGCGGGCGCTCGAGGCCGCAGGGGCGTAAGAGACTTGCATATAAAGGGGTCAGACCCCTTTATATGCAGGGTTGCATACGGCGCCCGGACATCCCGGCGCCGGATGCATGCCCACCGCCGCAGGCACGCCGCAACGGCCGCGCGGATAGGATCGTCGGCCGTGGCGGTGATCGAGCTCGCGGCGGCGACGGTGCGCCGCGCCCATCCCGACACGCACGTGCGGCGGCTGGTGCTCGGCCCGATCGATCTGCGCGTCGAGGCCGGCGAGCACTGGGTCGTGCTCGGCCCGAACGGCGCGGGGAAGACCAGCATGCTGTTGCTCGCCGCGGCGGTCGAGCATCCCTACTCGGGGTCGGTGACCGTGCTCGGCGGTCGCCTCGGTCACGTCGACCTGCGCGAGCTGCGCGAGCGCATCGGCTTCGTGCAGGGCCGGCTGGTCGACGAGTTCGAGGCCTGGACGAGTGTGCTCGACGTCATGCTCGGCGGCGCCACGGGGACGATCCTCGTGCGCGCAGAGCTGCTCACCCCGGCCGATCGTCGACGAGCCACGGAGCTGCTGGAGCGCTTCGGTTGCGGCGGCCGCGAGGGGCAGCGGTTCTCCTCGCTCTCCGAGGGCGAGCGTCGCCGCGTGCTCGTCGCGAGGGCGCTGATGAACCAGCCGCCCCTGCTGCTGCTCGACGAGCCCACTGCCAGCCTCGACCTCCCGGGGCGCGAGACCGTCATCGGGGCGCTCGAGCGCCTGGCCGCGGACGAGCCCGATCTGGCGACCGTCACGGTCGTGCACCACGTCGAGGACATCGCGGCCAGCGCCACGCACGCGCTCCTCTTGCGCGAGGGCGCGAGCGTGGCGCAGGGGCCGATCTCGACGGCGCTCACCCCGGCGACGCTGAGCGCCGCCTTCGGGCTTCCGGTCGAGCTGCACCGCCTAGGGCGGCGACTCGCCGCGACCGTTACTTCTTCTTAGGGACCTTCGCGAGCGGGGCGGGGGTGGTGACGGTCAGCGTCTTCTTGCCGAGCGTCCAGAGCAGCGCGCCCGTCAGCTTGGCACTCGTCCTTCTCAGCTTGAGCGTCGTCGTCTTGGCGCTGATCGAGCCCTTGGCGAGGATCCTGTTGGCCTTGCGCAACTGGATGCCGCTCTTGAGCTTGACCGTGGAGGTCACCCGCACCTTGTTCCTCGGCAGCCAGGTGATCGTCAACTTGACCTTGCGCGTGCGATCGCGCCGCATCGCCGACTTGATGTTGGCCGGCACGTTCGGGGAGTAGGTGTTGACGTCGGGGCCGAGGTTCTTGAGCGCGCTGGAATAGCACTGCTGCGGGTACCACTCGGCGATGCTGCCCTTGAAAGCCTCCGTGGCGACGGTCTTCGCGCAATCGGCGAGAGCGGTCGACGGCAGGGCAAGGACGGCGGCCGCAGCGACCGCGCCGAGCAATGTTCTGGAGCGTGTGTGGAGTCTGAGCATGGGTTTGAGGGTAGCCCAGGACTCCCCGGCGCCCTCCATGCCTCACGGAACCCTTACCGGATCCTTGCGGAACCGCCAGTGCCTCCCAACCGGCGGTTGCGGGACGTTCACCGCCCTATGCTGCGGCGCATGAGTGCCGTCCAGCCCGCCTCGATCGACGAGCTCAGCGACGCGCTGGGCGAGCGTTCGTATCTCGCCGATCGCGGTCTGGCAACGGTGTTGCACGTGGCCCTCAAGCTCGGCAAGCCGTTGTTGCTCGAGGGCGAGGCGGGCGTCGGCAAGACCGAGGTCGCCAAGACGCTCGCCGACGTGCTCGGGGCGCGCCTGATCAGGCTCCAGTGTTATGAGGGCATCGACGTCGCGCATGCTCTCTACGACTGGAGCTACGCGCGCCAGATGCTCTACATCCGCACGCTCGAGGCCGCGGGCGACGCCAGCGGGGCGCTCAAGGAGGTGTTCGGGCGCGATTTCCTCGTGCGCCGGCCGCTGCTCGACGCGATCGAGTACGAGGACGTGGTGCCGCCGGTGCTGCTGGTCGACGAGATCGATCGCGCGGACGGCGAGTTCGAGGCCTTCCTGCTCGAGCTGCTCTCGGACTTCCAGATCACGATCCCCGAGATCGGAACGATCTCCGCGAAGCAGCGCCCGGTCGTGATCCTGACGTCGAACCGCACGCGCGAGCTGCACGATGCGCTCAAGCGCCGCTGCATCTACCACTGGATCGGCCATCCGTCGCTGGAGCGTGAGATCGCGATCGTGCGCGCGCGCGTCCCGGGTGTGCCCGAAGTGCTGGCTGCCGAGGCGGCGGCCTTCGTGGAGCGCCTGCGCACGCTCGACCTGGCCAAGGCCCCCGGCGTCGCCGAGACGCTCGACTGGACGCAGGCGCTGGTCGCGCTCGGCCAGAGCGAGCTCGACGCGGAGGTCGTGGATGCGACACTCGGCTCGGTGCTGAAGTACCACGAGGACCTGCAGCGCGTGCGCGACCACGGCCTGCAGCAGCTGCTCGCGGAAGCCCGCGATGCCGCCGCCCGCGCCGGCTGACGGGATCGCATGACTCGAGGTCAGGCACGCGCGTTGCGCGCCGTACCCCAGTGCTTGCGCAGGATGTCGGACCGCATAAAACGGGGTCAGACCCCTTTATATGCACGGCGCTTGAACTACTACGCGTCGTGCAGTAGCATCCATCGCGTACTACAGCGGAGGAGCGCATGGATACCAGCCAGATGCTCAAGGGCGTGATCGACGTGGCGGTACTTGCGGTCGTGGCCGACGAGGACGGCTACGGCTACGACGTAGTGCGGAGGCTGCGTGCGCGCGGCCTCGTCGATGTCGCGGACGCCTCGGTCTACGGCACGTTGCGCCGCCTGTACGCGGCCGGCGCGCTGACCTCGTACGTCGTGCCCTCCGAGGAGGGACCGCACCGGCGCTATTACGGCGTCAGCGATCGCGGCCGCGAGTCGCTGGCGGAGTGGAGTCTGCGCTGGCGCGCGTTCGCGCAGGCGATCGACGGCCTGCTGGCCCCGCACACGGAGGTGCTCGGATGACGACGATCGCCCTCACCCCCGAAGGCGAGGCCTTTCTGGCGCGGGTGCGCGATGAGCTCGCCGACCTGCCGCCCGACGAGCGCGACGAGCTGCTCGAGGACATCGAGAGCCACCTGGCCGAGGTGGCCGGCGAGGGCGAGGTCGCCCTGGCGGCACGTCTCGGCACCGCCGAGGAGTTTGCGCAGGAGCTGCGCAACAGCGCCGGGCTGCCGCCGCGCACAGCACCCGCCTCCTCGTCGCGGCTGCAGCTCGCTCGTGCCTGGATCGACGGACTCTCGCGCCGAGGGCAGTGGCTGCGGCGTCAGCTGGATGCGGCTCTTGTCTGGTCGCTCGTCCGCGGCTGGCTGCTCGCCGTCGCCCTCGCCTTCGTCATCACGCGGGTTGACGACACCTACGCGTGGGGGTATGCGCACGCGTGGTTGCCGCACCCGGGAATCCGCGGCGATGGCGCGGCACTCGCCCTGCTGGCGAGCATCGGCCTCTCATTCTGGCTCGGTCGCCTCGCGGCCTCAGGCAAGGGAGTCCGTCTCGACCGCGCGGCCAGCGCGTTGGCGCTCGTGGCGATCGTGCCGGCGGCCTGGCACATGGACAGCCCTCCGCGCGCGCCCTACTACTCATCCGCGGCGACCCCGACCCGGGTGATGTTCGCACCCCTGCCCGGGCTCGCCTTCAACGGTGTGGAGGTCTCGAACATCTTCCCGTTCGATCGCAACGGCAAGCCGCTCAACGACGTGCTGCTCTACCTGCCGAACGGGCAGCCGGTGAATGTCGCCCCTCACGTCGTCGACCACAACCGCCGCTATCTGGTCACCCGGCGCGGCGACCGTGTGTACAACTCGTTCCCCGTGCGCTATTTCGACCCTCGCACCACACGCGTGTCCAACCCTACCGCCGGCCCGCGTGTGCACATTCCGACGGTGCTCACGCCTCCGCTCGGCGGCCAGGCCCCGTGACCCAGGAGCACCTCCACCGCGGCGACGCGTTCGTGCGCAAGCTCGTCACGTTCGGGCGCATCCTGCGCGAGGCGGGGCTCGAGGTCGGCCCGGGACGAATGCAGGACGCCCTGCTCGGACTGGCGGCTGTCGACCTGACGAACCGCGACGACGTCTACTGGGCCCTGCGCTGCACGATCGTCTCGCGGCGCGACGACATCGAGGTATTCGACGCCGCCTTCGCGGCCTTCTGGGAGCGGGCACCGCGGATCGTGCTTCAGCAGCGGCCGATCGACCTGGGCGTCGAGCTACCAGAGGAGAACCAGAAGGACGATTCGCCCGAGGCCGTCGAGGCGCACGCGCTCGGCCGCGAGGTGCGTGACGGCGAGGATCCGGGCGAGGAGGGGAGCGAGGACAGGGAAGAGGCTGCCGCCGCCGTGTGGTCGGCAGACGACCTCCTGCGCGAACGCGACTTCGCGCGCTACGGGCCCGAGGAATTGCGGCGAGCCCGCGCCCTCGTGGCGCGCATCGCGCGCGTCGCGCCTCGCCGCCGCTCGCTGCGCCGGCAGCCGTCGCCGCACGGGGCGACGTTCGACCCCCGGCGCACGCTGCGCGAGGCCATGCGGACGGGGGGCGTGCCCATCGAGCGAGCCTGGCGCGAGCCCAAGCTGGTTCCGCGCAAGCTCGTCTACCTCGTCGACGTCTCCGGGTCGATGGAGCCCTACGCACGCGCGATGGTGATGTTCCTGCAGGCGGCCGTGCGGGCCGGGCGGCACGTCGAGGCGTTCACCTTCGGCACGCGCTTGACGCGCCTCACGCCGCACCTGGCCGGACGCGATCCCGATCGAGCGCTCGCCAACGCCGCGCGCGCGGTCCCCGACTGGGCAGGCGGGACGCGCATCGGCGAGAACCTCAAGGCCTTCAACGACGTCTGGGGCCGCCGGGGGCTGACGCGCGGCGCGATCGTCGTGATCGCCTCCGACGGCTGGGAGCGGGGCGATCCGACGCTGCTGGCCGAGCAGATGCGGCGCTTGCACCTGGCGGCCCACCGAGTCGTCTGGACGAACCCGCTGGCCGGCGGCGAGGGGTACCGGCCGCTGGTCGCAGGCATGCAGGCCGCGCTGCCCTACGTCGACGACTTCCTGCCCGGCCACAACCTGCGTGCGCTGGAGACGCTGGCGGACGTCCTGGAGGAGATCGACGAAGGGCCGCGCTCGCCGCGAGCCGGTAGGCTGCGGGTGACGGCATGAACGACGACACGCTTCGCACCGCAGACGTCTGGCGCACCCGCGGCGACGAGGTGGCGCTGGCCACGGTCGTGCGCACGCGCCGCTCGGCTCCGCGCCCGCTGGGCTCCAAGTTCGCGATCGGCTCGCGCGGCGAGATGGCCGGCTCCGTGTCGGGTGGGTGCGTCGAGGGCGCGGTCGTCGGCGAGGCCCAGAGCGTTCTCGCGGGCGGGCCGCCCAAGCTGCTGTTCTACGGCATCGCAAACGACGAGGCCTGGGATGTCGGCCTCGCCTGCGGCGGCGAGATCTGGGTCTGGGTCGAGCGTTACGAAGGCTGGGAGACCCCGGCCGAGCGCGCCGCCCGCGTGACCGTGATCAACGGCGATCACGCCGGCACCCACGCCTTCGTGACGGCGGACGGCGTCTCCGGCGAGGTGCCCGAGAAGCTGGCGGACCAGATCGTGGCCGCGGGCGAGGAGGCGATCTCGGCCGAGCGAAACCAGACGGTGCTGCTCGACGAGGACGGCCTGATCTTCGCCGAGGCGCTCGTGCCGGCGCCGCGGCTCGTCGTCGTCGGCGCGGTCGACACGGCGGATGCGCTCTGCCGCATGGCCGGCGAGCTCGGCTGGCGAACGGTGGTCATCGATCCCCGCGCGGCCTTTGCGACCGCCGAGCGCATCCCGTCGGCCGGCGAGCTGGTGGTGAAGTGGCCCGACGAGGGCTACGACGTGATCGAGCTGCGTCCCGAGGATCACATTGCCGTGCTGACGCACGATCCCAAGCTCGACGACCCTGCGATCTCCGGCGCGCTGCGCCGCGGCGTCGGCTACGTGGGCGCGCTCGGCTCCCGGCGCACGCAGGAGAAGCGGCGCGACCGCCTGCGCGAGTCGGGCATCAGCGACGAGCAGCTCGAGCGCATCTCGGGGCCGATCGGCCTCGACATCGGCGCGCACACGCCGGAGGAGACAGCGATCTCCATCCTGGCCGAGATCGTCGCCGTGCGCGCGGGCCGCGAGGGCGGCCGCCTGCGCAACGCGAAGGGGCGCATCCACGTCGTCGACGAGGCCGCCGAGGCGACCACGCCCGAGCGCGCCTGAGCTCATCCAGCTCGAACGTCTGAGTTCGCGACGAGCAGGTGCCGCTGGCGCTTGCCCTTGCGCAGCATCACGTAGCGGTCGTGCAGCAGGTCGTCGGTGCCGAGCGCCCGGCTCTCGGCCAGTGCGACGTCGTTGACGTAGATCCCGCCTCCCGCGATCAGCCGGCGAGCTTCGCCCTTGCTGGCCGCGAGCTTGCTCTCGACGAGGAGGTCGACGACGTCGCGGCCGGCGATCTCGGCGTGCGTCGTCGGGATCTCGTCCGTGAGCGCCGCGAGTTGCTCGGGCGAGAGCGAGCCGGCCGCGCTCGTGAACCCCGTCGAGGCCGCGGCCGCCTCGTCGGCAGCCTCGGCGCCGTGGATCAGCGCACACATCTCCCAGGCCAGGCGCGCCTGGCCGGTGCGCCGCTCGGGGGCGCGCGCGTGCTCGGAGGCGACCCGGCGCGCCTCCTCGACGGGCACGAGCGTGAGCTGCAGCAGATAGCGCTCGACGTCGGAGTCGGGCAGGTTCACGAAGTACTGGTAGAGCGCATAGGGCGAGGTGCGCTCGGGATCGAGCCAGAGGGCCCCGTCGACGCTCTTGCCGAACTTCTCGCCGTCCGAGCGCGTCACGAGCGGCACCGTGAGCCCGTGCACGGACGCCCCGTTGCGCCGGCGGGTGAGATCGATGCCCGCGGTGATGTTGCCCCATTGATCCGATCCGCCCGCCTGCAGCTCGCAGTTCATGTGCTCGTGCAGCCACGAGTAGTCGTTGGCCTGCAGCAGCATGTAGCTGAACTCGGTGAACGAGATGCCGTGCTCGCTCGCGACACGGCTGCGAACGGACTCCTTGGCCAGCATGTAGTTGACCGTGACGTGCTTGCCGACATCGCGCAGGAAGTCCAGCACGCCCAGGGGCGCGGTCCAGTCGCGGTTGTCGACCAGCCGCGCCTGGCACGGGCCTGGCTCGAAGTCCAGGAAGACCGAGAGCTGGGCCTTGATGGCCCGCGTGTTGCGGTCGAGCGTCTCCGAGTCCAGCAGAGTGCGCTCTTCGCTGCGGCCGCCCGGATCGCCGACCATGCCGGTCGCGCCGCCCGCCAGCACGATCGGCAGGTGGCCCGCGAGCTGGAAGCGCCGGAGCAGCAGGAGCGGAACGAGGCTGCCGACGTGCAGGCTGTCGGCCGACGGGTCGAAGCCGACGTACAGCGTCATCGGGCCGCGTGCGAGGCGCTCGCGCAGGGCGACGAGATCGGTGTGATCCTGAACCAGCCCGCGCGCCAGCAGGTCGTCGATGATCGCGGCGCCGCTCACACGTTCAAGTGTTGCAAGACCGCTGCGGAGCTCGCGCTGCCGGCCGCGAGCTAGTGCTCTGTCCCGGAAGTCTCTTGGTCGTGAGTGTGCCGGTTGGGCGTTCTGG